>JAZURG010000109.1:0-2733 GCA_045606145.1 Faecousia sp. | reverse complement strand
TCGAGTTTTGATCGGGCGATGGTGGATCTGCAAATGGGTATGTTCATCACCATGACCGGCCGGCAGCAGAAGAAAAACAAGTACGGCATTGAATACGGCTGGAACAGCACCGTGTTCACAACCGTGGAGAATTTCTGGGCCGAGCGAGACTTCGAGATCCCAGAACTGGATGCGGACGAGAGCTATGAGATGATCCGACAGCAGATTCTGTTGCTGAATCCTATGGCGGAGGAAAAGACCATTCGGAAGTTTATAAAAGGATAAGCGAAATGAGGTACGCTTGTGTTCAGTGATTTATTTATCAAATCTATCAGTATATCGGATCAGCTTCCGGCACACAGCTATCTGAATGATTTGGCGGTCATTAAGAGCCTGCAAGCGATGGGCAGACTGAACTTCACGAAGCGAGTCACATTTTTAGTGGGAGAAAACGGAATTGGCAAGTCCACCCTGATCGAAGCAATTGCAGTGAGCCAGGGGTTCAACCCGGAGGGAGGAACTATCAACTTTAGCTTCTCCACAGAGGATTCCCATTCTGAGCTTTATCGTTATCTCCGCGTTTCGAAAGGTATGTCTGCCAGAAAGGATGGCTTCTTTTTGAGGGCGGAGAGCTTCTACAATGTTGCCAGCAATATTGATCAGATGGATAGAATCCCTGCCCCTGGCCCCAGTGTGATTGAAAGCTACGGCGGTGTCTCTCTACATAAGCAGTCCCATGGTGAAAGCTTCATGGCATTGGTTATAAACCGCTTTGGAGGTAATGGTCTGTACATATTGGACGAGCCTGAAGCGGCACTGTCTCCATCCAGAATGCTGGAACTAATGTGCCACATTCATGAACTGGAGAAGAAAAACTCCCAGTTTATCATTTCCACCCATTCGCCGATCCTGATGGCCTATCCCGGTGCGGAGGTTCTGTACCTGACGGAAGATGGCATTCAATCGGTGTCGTATAAGGAAACGGAGCACTATCAAATCACAAAACAGTTTCTGAACGCACCGGAGCAGATGTGTAAATATCTATTTTCGGATGATTGACAGGAGTAATGCGAATGAGGAAATTGATATTTCTCCTTCTGGCGGTGATGCTTCTTACTGCCTGTGGGCAAGCTAAAGAAAACGACCAGGGGGCGGTATATGTGAACATCACAGCGCAGGAAGCTAAGGAAATTATGGACACCGAGGAAGGCTACATCATCCTCGATGTACGGGAGCAGGATGAATATGACGCAGGTCACATCCCGGGTGCGATCCTGATCCCCTATACGCAGATCGAAGAAAAGGTAGAGGAAGTGTTGACGGACAAGGGCCAGCTGATCCTCGTCTACTGCCGCAGCGGTCGGCGCAGTAAGATCGCGGCAGAAGCTCTGGTGGAACTGGGCTATACCAACATCAAGGAGTTCGGCGGCATCATCGATTGGCCTTATGAGGTGGAATGATGGTTGGTAAATACAAAGTGATCACCCTGTGCGGTAGCACCCGGTTCAAGGATGCGTTTATGGAAGCACAGAAGAAGCTAACGCTGGAAGGTAATATCGTGATCAGCGTCGGTCTGTTTGGACATTCCGGCGACAGCGAGGTTTGGGAAGGGATGTCCGAGGATACCCTGACCAAGACGAAAATCATGCTGGATGATATGCACAAGCGGAAAATCGATATGGCAGACGAAATCTTCGTCATCAATGTGGACGGCTATATTGGTTCCAGCACAAAATCCGAGATAGAGTATGCCCATGCTAACGGCAAGCCGGTACGGTATTTGGAGGAATCGCATGGATCACTATAAATCTTGGTCAGGACTTAATAAATGGCTCTGCGAGTGCCTGTGCGAGGAACTGAAAGGTAGAATTACGTATTTTCTGACCCGGTATCATAAGGTGCATGACTCTTATGGCAGAGCGGCGATCTTGCTGGATGACAAGGAGCTGGTGTGCTTTTCGTGGATTGAGCAGTACCGGCAGGAACAGCAGGTTGCGGCGAAACATAATGAGAATAGAAGCAAAGACTGGTTTGAGCTTTACGAAGAAATGAAACCCAGTTGGGCTGAAAATTGTACGCTCTGCGAATGGGACTTCCTCAGTGCAGTATTGGAGTTCCGCAATCTATCCATTCAGGATGCGCTGAAGTCTGAGGACAATATCATCAAGATCCTTGCGATTCTGGATAAGCGTGTAGGAAAAAGAACATTGCAGAAGGTCAAAGAAGCAGAGGAATACAAGAAGTATCCTGAGTGGGTGCGGCAGTTCTATGAATTGCGGATTAAATGAAGAGGATAAATAGCAAATAGCCCTTGACTCTCCCCTTAGGGGACAGTTTATAGTGGAACTGAATAATCCGTTAAGGTTGTGGGGATGTACATATGAATGAGCAGATAAAAGCGCATATCGGCAACTATCCCGGTAAGATCATCGATCTGTATGACCGCTTGCGGCAGATGATTCTCGACAGTGCGCCCTGCGAACCGGAAGAAACAATGTGGGCTAAAATGCCCAGCTTCTATGTTGGCAAGAACTTTGTAAGGCTGATTCCTTTTAAGGATCATATCAACATTGAGGCGCGGGCAATCATAGAGCATAGAGAAGAATTATTGGATTACAAAATTTCACCCAAAGGCATGCTGCAGATATTTGCAAATCAGCAGATCCCAAGGGAAGTTTTGATGCGGGTGTTCAAAGAAACATTAACAAGTCCGGCTGAAAATGATGAATAAGCCCTTGACTCTCCTCTTAGGGG
>JAZURG010000108.1:0-36701 GCA_045606145.1 Faecousia sp. | reverse complement strand
CATTTCTTTTGAAGAGCAATAGCAAGACTTTCGCGGTATGCGCTGCGGAGAAGTTCTTCTTCCCCGTGCTCACCGTCTTTCCAGGTCGGTCCGACAGCATGGATAACATATTTGCATGGAAGCTTATATCCTTTGGTTACTTTTGCTTTACCGGTTTCGCATTTTCCGAGAGTGATACATTCCGCAAGCAGACCGATTCCTGCTGCACGGTGAATTGCGCCGTCAACACCTCCGCCACCGCGAAGACCGTTATTTGCGGCGTTTACTATGGCATCGCATTCCATTTTTGTTATATCGTTTCTTACAAGCAAAAGCGGCATTAAATCACTTCCATAACATACTATATTTAAAATATTATCACAGCATTTTACAGCAGTCAATCAATTAAATCATAAAGAAAATAGGTGGTGCATTTGTGCACCAAATGATAAGGAGGATACTCCGAGGATCGCAGGAAGAGAGCCAGCAATTTGGCGAAACAGAACACCAATCGATTGAGAAATCAGAAACCATAATCAATCATATTGGTAAAGGGCATAGCGAAAATTCATCTTTATCTGAAATAGACACCGCTTCCTCAAAATTTTGGAGGAAGATAAACTTTCAAAAGAGTATCTTCTTGAAAATAGAATAGTCGTATGTTATGATATATTTAGGAAATATTAACCATTCATACGCAAAATTGATCAGCTTTTTCCGCAATTTAGGAGAATCTTTCTTATGAAATCTTTTAGAAACAAATATCCTCCCTATGTAGGTAAAGACCCATATATTTTTCTGTGCTATGAAGCAGCGGATATAAAGATTGCAGAACTGATTCTGAAGCGGTTATGGCAGCGAGGCTGCCGAATCTGGTATCCATTGCCCGGTTCTTCGGAAGTTGAAAATCAAGGCATGATGGAGCATGCAGGATTGGTATTGGTGATGAATACCAGCCAATTTGCTGCCAGCAAAGCCAAGAGGAATATGATGTTTTTGCAGTCAAAGGGTGTTCCCATTATCGTTGTAGACTGCATCCAAGGCGATGTGATCTCCACCGGAGAACATGCAGGTACAATTCATGTTTCTGCCATTGACGGCGTATCCGATTCTGTGGAAGCAGCAATCATTACCGCTGATGGGTTCTCTCAGGACTTCATCGGACAGCGTCCGGATATTCCCGCGCCCGGTTGGGTGAAAGTTCTGCTTACGGCAATGGCCGGATTGGTTGCTGTCGGTGCTCTGTTTTTGGGACTATACGTTTCAGGCATGATTCATCCCATACAGGATCCTTCTGCGGTTTATGCACTGACGCTGGATCACATTCCGGATAACATCGAAGAGCTTGAAAAATACCCAAACTTGGAGACGATCATCATTCCCCAAAGTGAAGCAGATAAGGCAGAGCCTTTGCTGGATCACTACACCGTTGTGCTGAGAAAGGAGAAATAACGCATGGACAACCGTTTTTCTCCCTATCAGGGCGCAAAAACTTTTCTCTTTATCAGTTATGGACGCGGTGATATTAAAGTTGTTCTGCCCGTGATCGCAGAGCTTCGGAATCAAAACTATCGGATCTGGTATGACGAGGGAATTCCCGTGGGCACAGACTGGCCCATGTACATATCCCGGCGGGTAAACGCTTCTTCTGCCATCCTATTCTTCTTATCGGGAAAATCTATGGTTTCTCCCAACTGTTACAGCGAAATGGTCAGCGCCGCCCAGTCAGGAAAAAGAATCATCTGCGTTCTCATAGATAGCAGCGCCCAGCTTCTGTATGGCGCACTGCTGCGGGACGGCAAACTATCCGAAGAAGAAATAAGGCAAATTAAGGAAGAGACCGCTTCCTTTGCGGCCAGACGGAAGTCCAAAAGCAAGCTGCCGGAATGCACCGACTGGCTGGCACCTTTGGAAAAAGCATCATTTGTATCCGGAAATACAGAAACTTATGTGCCGCAGATTCTTGCCTGTAATGTGCTGTCATCCGAATTTATCGGCCCATACCGGGACAGAACTACCCAAACTGTCCGTTGGCAGCGACCGCTGGCAGCTGCCGCTGCCTGCCTGCTCCTTTTGGGAATTATTGGCGCACTGCTTTCACGGCAGATGCGCCTTGCCCCGGAGCCGGAGGCGGCAGCGGTTTTTTCCCAGGAGGATGTTCCCAAGCCAACCATTGACCCCGGCAGCATTCCGGTGGGTCTCGTAAATACAATAATCTTCCCAGATTCTCAGCAGGAGCGTGCCGTTCGGCAAGCTATCGGTATAGAAGCCGGGGACCTGCAGGAGCAGGATTTGCAAAGCATCACACAGCTGCACTTTTGCGGCAAAACGGTTCTGAAAGACCCCCAGCCGATTCAGTATGAGGACGGAAGCTGGACGGTCAATGGTGCCCCTGTTTTGCCGGGTGTCATCCGGGATCTATCAGTGATGGAGAAAATGTATTATCTGGAATCCCTCACCCTGGTTCAGCAAAACATCACTTCCATCAAATCTCTCAGTCAGCTGGATGTTTTACAGCATCTGGATATTTCCGGGAATCCAATCTCTTCCATTTCAATGAACGATGGATTCCGGAATCTGGTGACCCTCAATATATCCCATACACAAATACGCAGTCTTGTGGACATATCCGCCCCGCAGACACTAAAGATCGTTTATGTAAGTGCAGACATGCTGCCAATGGAATTGGATAGGGATGCGTCCTATCAGGTTGTGTTGGTTAAATGACTAGGATTCAATCCGGAAAGAAATTATTATGGCTTATACCGCGTTGGAGGAAATGCGAATCATAAATATCGGTAGAATAGGCAGGGAATGCGGTCCCTTTCAGCCGGAATACTATCAAAATGGGCAGGGTTGGAATATGAAAACCGCTGCCCTCCGCTTCCTGCGGGAACGCTGTGAGGGGCTGCGGTTTGGCAGTATTTCGGTGGCAGAGGAGATGGCCTCCGGCAAACTTACGGGCACCAGCCTGAAGGAGAACCAGATTCCTTATAACATGCAGATGGATATTGACCGTATCTGCTTGGAAAAGGCGCTGGAGCAGTTTATAGATTCCGGCACTGCAGAGGATGCCTATGCCGTTTACTACTGTTATCTGGAAATGTTTGTTGGCAGCTACGGAAAATCCAAGCACATGGTGGAGCTGCTTTCGGAATTTGAGTCTAACGGAAGTTCCTTGCTTATGAAGCACCGGGATCACTACAGCCACAGCGTCTATGTCTTTGCACTGGGACTCGCGATTTACGAAACGAACGAGCAATACCGCAAGGCCTTCCGGGATTTCTACGGCCCGAAAGAAAAGGAAGCCCATGCCTATTTGCAGTTCTGGGGACTGACGGCGTTGTTCCACGACATCGGTTACCCCTTTGAACTGCATTTTGAACAGGTGATGAGCTATTTTGAAGTGGATCAGGCAAAGCGCGGCGCAGGCATTCCCTATCTGGCATATCACTGCCTGGATGATTTTCTCCGATTGTCAGAGGATGAGCAAGGCCACTTTGAAAAACTCTTCGGCAGGAAAATGTCCACTTCCACGGAAGTTCTCGCCCACGACATTTCCCGGAAGCTCTCGGAAAGCTATGATTTTACGGAAAGCTATATGCTTGACCAGATTAACCATAAGCCCACGAACCCAGAAAGCTACAGCTATTTCATGGATCACGCTTTTTTCAGCGCTACCCGGCTTTTCCGGGAACTGGTGCAAACCATTGGCGTGGAGGCCATCAGCCCAATGCACATAGATGCGCTGTCGGCAATATTGCTTCACAACAGCCTGTTCAAATTCTCTGTCTCTTTCTATAAGGCAAAGCCGCCAAAGAAAAAGGCACCGCTATCCATGAATCTGCATCCACTGGCCTATATGCTGATGCTTTGTGATGAATTGCAGTGCTGGGACAGAACGGCTTATGGCCGCAGCTCCCGTACGCTGCTGTATCCCATGTCTGCCGACTTTGACTTAAGGGATGGCGGGATTCGTGTTTGCTATCACTATGACATTGCCCAGCAACACAAAATTCAGGCGTTCCACCGGAGTCTGGAAGAATTCAACGCCGGAAATCTGGGGAAAAAGCCCCGGTTGAAAGCCTACAGCGATATGACTGGAAAGAACGATTTTGCGGAAGAAATCCGGGATATTGTTGATCTCGGCGGGATTCCTTTTGAAGTGACTCCGGATTTGCAGCCGGAGGATCGCAGCAAAAAACATACCTACCTGTCCGACAGCAGTTTCCTTCATTTATATGATTTTGCAGTTCTGCTCAGCGTACGCCGGAAGCTTTGCGGGGAAGAGCCGGAATTGCAGATGCCGGAAGCCTATGGGGAATTTGACAGGCTTTCTCTGGAATACAAGCTCTCCCATATTGAACGTGCCAAGTATTTCAGCCGGTATCTCCATCAGATTGGCTGCTTCTATACGGATCGTCCGGTGGATTTCGACATGCTGACAGAATTCTCTCCGGAGCAGCTGGATAAAATAGCTCCTCTGGAGCATAGCCGTTGGCTCTTTAACCGGCAATACATGGGCTGGATTTACGGTGCGGATTATGAGAACTGTCCGCTGCCGGAAGAATGCAAGGGGGAAAAGCAAATACGTCAGTGCCTGCGGGAGCGGCTGCGCTGTCATAAACTGATGATACCTGGGGAACTGACACAGGAATCCGCCATCGCCCATTATCACAGCCTGCCAGCCGAAGAGCAGGAAAAGGACATCCATCCCATGAACTGGATGCTTCGGCTGATTTGCCGTCTGGACGGTGTAAAGATTTATAAGCTTTGGTAACGAGCCCCGCATTACAGAGAGGAGCAAAACAATGAGAAATTACAATTATACTGGCAATCTGCATCCCTTTGCAGCCGTTATTTGCCACAGTGCCGATCTTGAGGGTATCCGTCCGATCCTGGACGAAATTGAAAAATCCGGTATTCGCCTGAATGTGCTGGAGGAAAACAGCAGCAATGGGGAAACTGTCCTGAAGAAAGCCTGTGCGGTACTGTGTGTCCTGTCCGGGAAATTTTACGAAAGCACCCGGATGCAGGAGATCCTGCTGAAATCCGATGAGCTGAACAAAGAACTGATTCCCATGCGTCTGGAAGAGGCTGTCATGCCGGAGCTGATCTCCCGCATGATTTACGCCACCAACTCCATCAATCTGCAAAAATATACCCCCGCAGAGGCAGCGGCCAGAATCCTGGAAGCACCGGTTCTGAAGAATCCCCAGCGTACTAAGGCTCAGACCCGCTTCATTCGTGGGGTGGGCGCCCTGGTTCTGGCAGCGGTGCTGGTGATCGGCGTGGTTTCTGCCGTCAGCCTATTCACGAAAAAAGAGACTGTGGAGGATGCGGCACCGGATTTAAGTGTCCTTGCCCGGTACGGTTTGACGGAAGAGGATCTTGCGGAAATCCGTTCTGTTGTATTCACCGGCGATAAGCTGGAGGAAAGCCGCACCTTGTCCTCTGTATGGGATTACCTGATTGAAACCGAGGATGGCTGGGTGCGGATGGAGGACGGCAGCTTTGTGGAAATGGGCGGCCCGGAGGATTTCTCCTTCCTGCAAATGCTCCCGAATCTGCAAACTCTGGTGCTGGTCAACCAGACGGCTTCCGGTTTTCCGGATTTAAGTATGCTGGAAAAACTGAACACCATTGAGATTTGGAACTGCAATTTTGAGAATCTGGAAGGTCTGCGGAATTGCCAAAAGCTGAATTCCATCCATATCACATCGGATACCGTTGCCGATCTGTCACCTCTGACAGACTGCCCCAACTTGACCACAGTACATGTCACCGGGTGCGGCAATGTCACCTCTCTGGATGGCTTCTGCCCGCCCGCACTGTTGGAGCTGCAGCTGCACCTTGATAATCTCGAAAATCTTTCTGGGCTGAAAGCCTGCGACAGTTTGCAGAAGCTGAGTTTGCGCAGTCGGCATTTGAACGATTTGTCTCCCCTTTCCAACTGCCGAAAATTGACAGAGGTGGCTATTGATACATTCGACAGCCCCGTGACGGATTTCTCCCCGCTGGCAAATGATTCCAGTATGCAGATTCTTCGGCTGTGCTCCAACCAAACTCTGGATATCGGCTTTATGAGTAATTTGACCAGTTTGAAGGAGCTCTATCTGGATTGCCCGAATATACGGGGCACGGAGGCACTGTCCGCCTGCGCAAACCTGAATCGGTTTGAACTCCGATTTACTGGAGAACCCCGCTGGATTTCTCTGGACTGTCTGCGAGGCCTGAACTCCCTGCAGAATATTCGGCTGGATAATGTCAGTACGAATTTTGATTTTCTGGAGGATGTGGTTACGCCCAACACGCCCTTCATTAGTCTGGATGTCTCCGGCCCGATTACCGACTGGTCCGGTCTGCGCTTTGTGCCCCGTTTCAGCCGTTTAAACGTGGCTCCGTGGGAAAACAACGTCGATCAGCTGCTGGATACTATTCGGGATACGCCTATTACAGAGCTGCAGCTTTCCGACTGCAAAAATCTGAAGGTGGAGGATATCCCCGCACAGGTTGACAAGCTGCACATTGATCAGAGCTACATTACTTCACTGGAAGGTTTGCCCTGTACAAATCTGACACAGCTGATGCTGGGAAAATGCTGGTCTCTGCGTTCTCTTGCAGGCGTGGAGCAACTGGAAAAGCTAAAAGAGCTTCATGTGTATGATACGCTTCTATTAACGGACTGGTCTGCTATCTACGGGATGGAGCTGGACAGCCTGTTTTTGACCCGTCAGTATGTCCTTCCTGATTTTGAGCAGGTTTGCCTGTCGGATAACGGAGTAATTGCCATCCATGATCCTTTTGAAATGACGGATGTAAGCTGCCTGGATGCACTGCCGGATGCCATCGCACAAAAAAGCAGCATCAGCGTGGATGTTATCAGCCGGGAACCCATGAACCTGAATGCATTGTACCGTTTTCAGGGGCGTTGCCTGACAGTATCTCCTATGCTGGAAGAACAGGCCGCAGACCTGGTAGACCAGGGGTGCTTTGAATATTACGAAATTGAATATCCGGATGAAAACTGGAATATGGAAGAGATGGAAGTTCAGATTTCTTCTTTGGAGGATTTGGATATGCTCCCCAAAGCCCTGCTGAAATATGTCACGGAGCTGAACATTGCGGACGATACCGTCTACTCCATGGACTACAGTCCGGAAATTTGGGGAGAAGAGGGCGGTCCTCAGCTGCGTCTTCGCAAATGGGATACGGATGAAATCATCCCTGTGCGGGGCACCGGCAGTCAGATTGATTTTGACAAGCTGTCCCAGTTGACGGGGCTGCGTGCGCTTCGGCTGTGCGGGCAGAAAATGGACAGTCTGAACGGTATTCAGAATTTGGAAAATCTGAGGGAGTTGACCATCCTTGGCTGTGACATCCCGGACTATTCCGCTCTCTTTGCGGTGGATTCCATAGAGTATCTGCGTCTGGGCGGCAAAAATATCACTTCCATTCAGGGCATCCAGAACCTGAGCAATCTCATGCAGCTTGATTTGCAAGCCGCCAATGTGACAGATCTGACCCCACTGGCACAAATGAACTTCTGCCCCAGAGCCTGTGAGGAAGGCTTCTCCCTGTGCCTGCCCCACACCTGGATTGTGGAGGAGTATCCTGGCGACCTGTCGGCCCTGGCCGCTGTGCCGAAATACGATGAGCTGAATCTCAACGGCTATGCCGACACGGAATGGGTGTCTTATCTTGCCGGGAAAGAGATCGGGGCAGGTCAATTCTCGAGTATGTTTGACCGCCATGATGGACAGGAAAAGCTGGAGCAGCTTGTGGACACGGTGGGCAGCATCGGCTTGCTGAATCTTGGCTGGTGCGAAGGAATTATCGACCTGACCTGCCTGACCAAGCTGGAAGGCTTGCAGAGGGTAGATATATTTGCCGATATGGAAAGAGCCATTCGCAGTCTGGACGGCACTGACTACCAGTTTGAACTGAGAGTAGAGGGGTAACCTATGAGCATTCCTATTTCTGTTGGCGTGACGGGCCACCGGAATCTGCGGCAGGAGGATCTGCCCAGGCTAAGGCAGCTTGTCCGGGACGAGCTGCAAAAATTGCAGAAGCTTTGCCCTGATTCAGAGTTTATCATGGTCAATTCTCTGGCCTCCGGCGCAGATTCTCTCTGCGCCGAGGAGGCTTTGGATCTGGGCTTTCGCCTAGTCTGTCCCCTTCCGGTGGCGGAGGTCGTTTACAAGCAGAACTTTTCGCCGGAAGAACTGACTGTTTTTGAGCGTCTGCGCAGTCAGGCGACCGAGGTCTTTGTTGCGCCGGATACTGAGGACGGCACACCGAATCGGCATTTTCATTTCCGGCAGGCAGGGCTTTATGTTTCCGACCACTGCCATGTGCTTTTGGCTTTGTGGGACGGTTCTGAACCTAAGCCCGGCGGCTGCGGCACTGCGGAAATCGTGGACTATAAGCGGGGCGACGGACGGGATG
This sequence comes from Faecousia sp., assembly GCA_045606145.1. Classification (GTDB taxonomy): domain Bacteria; phylum Bacillota; class Clostridia; order Oscillospirales; family Oscillospiraceae; genus Faecousia. Next base: position 28,274 of record JAZURG010000108.1, on the reverse strand, counting down.
ACGGGTTTGTCATCCATATTCAAACACCCAGAAACGCAGTGCCCAATACAGTACCGCCTTCCGTCCGACTGCTGGAGCCGGAAACCGGCGGCCTTGAGAAACTCCTGAAGGAAACCAACGAATTCAACCGGGACTGCAAAGGAATCACAAAAGAAAAATCTCTTGTGGATATGCCGGAAAAGCCCAATGTCATCCGCAGTCTGGAACGGTGCTATGCGCGCTCTGCCGCAATTTCCGGAGCGCTGCAAAGGAAATACCTGCATACACTTCGAAATATCGCCCTATTCTGTGTGCTTCTGGTCGTCAGTTATACGCTTTACGATGAAGGCGAACTCATGTGGATGCTTTTCTGCTATGCGGCGGTTCTAATCCTGTATTATTGTGTATACCGCAGAGTCCTTCGCGGGAAATATCACGAAAATTATATTCGTTATCGAATGCTTGCAGAGTCATTGCGTGTGCAGACCTATATGACTGCCATGGGCATCCACGAAAATGTGGCTTGCCATTATGTTTGGAGTCAGAAACAGCAAACACTATGGATTCGTACAGCAATTGGTTCTCTGACCGCAGGAAAAGTGAACGGCAGTATCTCAGCAGACAAGCTATGCGCCACATGGCTGGATTCTCAGCTCGCCTATCACAAATCAGCGTATCAAAGAAATCACCGCAAAGATCGGCTTTGCAGCATGATTACTTCTGCTATGCTGTGTTGCCTTGTCATCCTGTTTGTCGCTGTGCTGGTGCTGGAATATGTTTTCACGGCAATTATGGAAGCTCAGATGCTGGGGATTATTCTGCGGGGCTGGCTAAAAATCCTGTGGAGCGGCATCTCTGCCGTAACACTGTTCGTATCCAGCTATTATGGACAGCTTTCTTATTCCCGAAAATCCGATGACAATGCAGCTATGGAAAGACTCTTCGCAGAGGCATCCCAAAAGTGTCGCAGCGGTAAGAACGACGCAAAAGAAGTGCTCCGCCAGCTTGCCAGAGAAGAAATTATCGAAAACGGCAACTGGGCATCGTACTGCATGGAAAACACCCCGACATTTAGTCTGTAAATAATCTTTGATATCGCTGAAGAAGTGCTGTCGAAGGCAAATAAGTATGGACATGTTGGCACCGAAATGCCATTATGTGCGATCAATGATCCACGCAAATACAAGCACATCCGCGTAAGCAATCTGTGTTCTGCTGCAAGTGGTGTGACCGGAACCGGTTTTGTCAGCAGCGAGAGTATTGAGGATCTGGCCGGCGAACTGACTTATTCTTACAACTATGAGCAGTTCGGCAATGTAGGCACTTACAAGATTACCCCCAGCGGTGTGACCTCCAACAATTATGAGATCACCTTCGCAGACGGTACCTTGACCGTCAATGCCAAGGACATCACCGTTACCGCAGATGCGCTCAGCAAGACCTATGGTGAAGCTGACAAGGAAATCCCTGTACTTTCCGATACTCCCGCAACCGGCGACGATTCCAATATCATGCTGTGGTCCGGTATGCTGTGCATATGCGCACTTGGATTGGTGGCCATACTTATTGAACGCAAGAGAAGAACTGCGAAGTAAATCACATTAGTTTGAGCGGTGGCAAAGCCACCGCTCTTTCTATATCGAGAATACAGTAGTGGCAAGCAATGCCTTTGTATATACAAACGCCCCAAATCACCCATTTCCGCCGAAGCGGAAGTGGGTGATTCTTTTGCTTGTTGAGGCTCCGCCCCAATCCCCGCAGAACACAAAACTGTGTTCTTGGACGCAGGATAAATCCTGCGGCTACGCGATTTTTCAAATCGCTGGATGACGGTTTGCTTATCGCAGCACCGTCTTTCGTTCTTTCTCCGTTTTCTCTGCATCACCATACGCACGATCAACAAAATACTGTGCCATTTGAAGCTCTCGAACTTCTTTCTCGACCTTTTTTCGTTCGGCATTTAGTGTTCGCTTCTTTGCGACCAACTCATCAAAATCCGCCCGAAGTTTTTTGATCGTAGGCCACTTTTTCATTCCTCGGTCATCGAAGAATTTCTTAGCAGCCTTATGTTTGATGATGTCAGATTCATGCTCCGAAAGAAACTTTTTGGAGTAACCGGCTTTACGATAAGCCACATAAACATCACGGGTTTTCTTGTAGTCGATGATGTGATGCTGCATTTTTGCGTTCTCGTCTAGCTGACCTTCAATCTGCTTGATTTGAGAATTGAGCTTGCTGAACCGTTGCGAAACTTCTGCCACTTTTTTCTCCAGCGTGGTTCGATCCAGCAGACCGTTTTCTTGCAGATAGATCAAGGAGGAAGCAAGACGCTTTAGATCGGAAACGGATTGAATTTTGCTGCGGCCTGCGCTGTTCTTTTGTGTGAGTTTTGCCTGGACAAAATCAATCAGATTCTCGGCAGGGACTTCCTCGACTACCTCTGCCAATTTCGCTTTTGGAATGTGCTTCCTGCTGCCCTTAATAATTGCCCGAAGTGCTTCCGGGGAGTATGCTTCTCCTAAGGTATCCATGCGAAGAAACCGCTTTTGATCGCCGCCCAGGAGTGACGGAACCTTGCCATCTTTTACTTGATAACCGGCCTGCTTCAGCAGCTCCAGTAATGCTTCAAATGATTTCGGATTCTGTGCCAGGGCATCATCGATGGCAAGGCAGATCCGCTCCCGATAGGACAGCTTCTTCTTGTCGCCAAGCCACTTGTTGTAGGATTTGCCGTTGTGTTTTTTGGGATCAGCGACAATGGAATATCCGTTCTGAACACAGATGGTATCGTTCAGTCTGCGGATCGCTCTGCTGCTGCCCCAAAAGTTGCGGAATTTCCGGTCTGCATCCAGGGATGTGGAGTTCCAAATGATATGGTTATGGATATGGGCTTTGTCAATATGAGTGCAGACAATAAAGGCGTGTCGGCCTTTTGTGAAGCGTTTTGCCAGCTCACATCCAAGACGATTTGCTTCTTCCGGTGTAATTTCACCGGGGCGGAATGACTGCCGCAAGTGGTAGCCGATCACATCATTGTCACCTTGGGATCGTCCGGTTTTGCGTAGGTATTCTTCCTTGGTGTACAAGAACTCTGCGTCAGCCACCCGACCTTCACATTGCCAACAAGTAATGAGTCTACCGTTGTCTGTCTTGCCGGGATTTTCTACATAGTCGATGATGTTGCTGATGGAATTTTTCGTTGTCCGATCCTTGCGGTTGTGTAGCGGCATAAGACGGGTGGTTGCCATAGGTAATGCTCCTTTCTTGTGGGGTAAAAGAAATACTCCGATGCCAGAAGGCACCGGAGTTTCTTTGTTGTGGGGGGGTTAGATTGCCTTGATCGAACCGGAGATCTTCTGCAAGCCGCCCAACAGCCAAACAGCGATCATAGGAAGTCCCAGAGGACTGACAAGGAATGCCAGGGTCAGTAAAATCAATCCGTTTTGCACGGAGTAGGTTATAAGAACTGCCACAGCAAGGATGGCGAGAATCGCACTTGCCAGCTTAAACAGGATTGCGGAGCAGGAGATCAGCCCCACGCAGATCCAGGTGAACAGATCAAGAATCAGAACAACGGGGAAAGTAAGGACTTTCAAAATAGCTTTCATGTGGTATCCCTCCTTTTCACTATCATCATACCTTCTTTCATTCTTTCTTGCAACGATACGGCGGTGGTCATTTCAGCTTTGCCAGTTTTGTGATGATCGTGTCAGCCATATCCCAAATCCGCTCTTGCCCTTGCTTGATGTCCTCCAGATCAGCATCATAAATGCGGCCTGTTTCATGGACACGCTTGGTAAGCTGATTGAGGTTATTACTGGAGTACCGGAGCAAGGAAACCATCTCTTTCAGTTCGGGGAAGTGGAGCTGGATCACATAGCCATCAATGGCGATCTTCCGAATGTAAGCGGAAAGATTTGTGATGCCTGCCAGCTCCTGCTTCTGCTGCATTAAGGCTTTTTCCTCCGGTGTTACCCGGAGGATGATTACCTCGGAACGCTTGTCCATACTTAACGCTCCTGCCCTTTGGAATTCGCCGAAATTTTCGGCGAATTTCTTTTGGGCTGTACCTTCAGCTTGTCCCGGACAGAGGGCTTGACTTGCTGGGGCTGTTCTTGCTGCCGATATTCTCTACGGAGAATATTCACGAAAATATCCGTAAGACCGGCATTGCAGTCCACCACATATTTGAGCCGTTTGTTCTGACCAAAGGCATCCACATCGGGATAGACCGGAACTCGCTTTGCCCATGCCTTGTTGTCATGGGAGATCCGTCCATCCCAATCCTTTTCCCGGATGGTGTTGACCAAGACAAAAGCAGTCCGAGGCAAGCCAAACTGCGCCACCACTTGATGTACCGCTTCATCGCTGAGGGTGTTGTCCGCATAGTTACGGGCAATCGCTCCCTCGATTTCATTCTTGCAGGCAATGTTCAGCTTGTGGGATTGACGATACCATTCCAGATCACCCTCCCGTTCTGCAACTTCCCCGGAGTAGGGGTACACCTGCACAGCGGCATTTGCTTGGTTGGTGGATTGCAGTTCGTCAGCTTTGTCCTGGATAAAGGATACCAGCACATCCAAAGAGTTCTGGGGACTGTCATCGTAATCTTTGAAAATGGCATCCAGGGGTTCTTCCAGGGACAGTAATGCCCGTGCCTTATCTGCGCTGAGTTCGGTAGTTTCCATGATGGAAACAATGTCGAACTTGGCAGCATACTCAATGGCGTGGTTCAAAATGACTTCCGGGGGTTGCTTCAACAGCCAGTTGGCAAAGTCAGTCAATTCTTCCTCCATCTTTGCGTATAAGGCTGCATTGAGTTCAATCGCATCCATAGTATTATCTTACCTCCTTTTCAATTTTGTGGGGTTTACCGGGAGTGCCATGCACAGCCGGTGCTTTCAATTTGTCCAGAACAGAGGGACGGGAACTCTTGGCAACGATGGTGCCATCGACTACCGGTTCCTTGCTGCCCTTGCCGTCCATATCCAGCAGAGCGTTCAGTTCCGTCAGCCGTGCTGACTTCTGCCGCAGCTCTGCTTCCTGGGGGAAGGGTTTGCCAAGTTCTGCTTTTGCAATATCCATCTGATTGTAGACATTCTGAAGCTGCTGTTTGTTGGTGTTCAGCCGCCAGGATAGATCACTCAATTCGTTCTCAATGCGGATCAAGTTACCTCTGGCATCGCCGCCCAGCGTGACCCGGTAGCCAAGCTGTCCTTTCAGCGTGAGGATGTAATCCTTGCCGAAGTTCTCCAAAGTGACGGACATCGTGAAACCACGGTAGGTGCCGATTTCCACCGGCTCCAAGCCGGTTGCTTCCTTGCAGGCTTCCAGCAGAGCGGCACCGGCATTGTCCTTGTCGGTCAGCTTATCACCTTTGACAACCATACCGGCGAAGCCATCTTCCGGGTGGGGATGGGTTTTCAGCGTTTCAATATCCGTTTCAATGGCAGCGATCACGGCCTTGAACTTTTCAATCTGTTCCGGGAAGTACAGCAGCAGATTATCTTCCAAGCGATACTGCTGGCTTTGGTGATCGGCTTTCAGCAGCTTCAATCGAGCCACATCAATGTCCAAATCCATCTTCTCTTTGATACGAGGATCACCGGCACACAATGCCTTGATTTCCGCATAGGACAGAGCGGTTTCATCCACATCCTCGCAGGATCGGACGGGAGATTTGGAGGTCATAATCTGGCTGATGAACTTCTGCTTGTTCTCAACGGTCTGCCAAAGGTAGCTGTCAAAGGTTCCTTCCGTCACATACCGGTAGATATGGACTTGGGGATTCATATTGCCCTGGCGAATGATACGACCACTACGCTGTTCCAGATCACCGGGTCGCCACGGACAATCGAGATCGTGCAAGGCGATCAAGCGATCCTGCACATTCATACCGGCCCCCATCTTGAAGGTACTGCCCATCAGAACACGCACCTGTCCGGTTCTCACCTTGCCGAACAGTTCCTTTTTCCGGGCATCGGTATTGGCATCGTGGATAAAGGCAATCTGTTCCGCAGGCACACCCGCCGCGATCAACTTGCTGCGAATATCGTCATAGACGGTGAACTGGGGTTCTTCTTCGGGAGCGTCCACAAGGCTTTGCAGAGCGTGAACCTCCGGGCTGTCCAAGTTCCCGGCAGGTGCTTTTGCTGCAGCTCTGGCCGGAGCTGTGCGGCCCTTGGGGGTGGAAATATCGCAGAACACAAGCTGGGTCAGTTTGTCAGCTTCACCATCTTGCCAGATCTTCAGAATATTTCGGACGCACATATTGACCTTGCTTCCGGGATCGTCCGGGAGGTTAGGATTGATGATACGCTGGTCAAGTCCCAGTTTCCGTCCATCGGATGTGATCTTCAGCATATTATCAACAGACGGATCAACGCTGCCGCTGTGAACATCTGCTGCCCGTTCCGAAAGCTGCTGGACAAGCATCTTCTGCTGCTCCGTGGGCTGTGCCACTTCGTTGTGATAGACAGCCTCCGGGCGAGGAAGGTTGAGCTGGTCAGCCGTTTTTACATCGGCTGCTTCTTTCCAAATGGTTATCAGCTCCGGGAGGTTGAAAAACTTGGCAAACCGTGTTCTTGCACGGTAGCCGGTTCCCTCCGGTGCCAGCTCGATTACCGTCTTGGTTTCACCGAACTGGGATGCCCAACAGTCGAAGTGACTCCATCCCTTCTGTTTCAGCGTGTCGTGCTGGAGGTATCGCATCATGGTGTACAGTTCCGTCATGGAGTTACTGACGGGAGTGCCGGTGGCAAAGATCACACCCCGGCTTCCGGTCTGTTCATCCAGGTACCGGCACTTGAGGTACATATCGGAGGACTTCTGTGCATCCGTAGTCGAAAGGCCAGCCACATTCCGCATTTTCGTGTAGAGGAAAAGGTTCTTGTAGCTGTGGGCTTCATCTACGAACAGCCGGTCAATGCCCAACTGTTCAAAGGTCACAACATCATCTTTCCGGGTGGTTGAGGTCAGCTTCTGGAGTCGGGTTTCCAGACTTTTCTTCGTCCGTTCCAGACTCTTGATCGTGAACCGCTCCGCACCGCTGGCCCGGAGTTCTGCGATGCCGTCCTCGATTTCCCAAATCTGTTCCTGCAACAACCGCTGCTGCCGTTCCTGGGATACGGGGATCTTCTCAAACTGGGAATGACCGATGATGACCGCATCATAGTCACCGGTGGCGATCTTGGCACAGAAGGTCTTGCGCCGTGCCGGTTCAAAGTCCTTCTTACGGGCAACAAGGATATTTGCGGAGGGGTAAAGCCGCAGGAACTCAGATGCCCACTGCTCAGTCAAGTGGTTAGGAACAGCGATCAAAGACTTGCTGCACAAGCCAAGCCGCTTGGACTCCATAGCTGCTGCAACCATTTCAAAGGTTTTGCCGCTGCCAACTTCATGGGCAAGAAGCGTGTTGCCGCCGTACAGAATGTGGGCGATGGCGTTCCGCTGATGCTCCCGGAGGGTGATTTCGGGGCTCATACCACCAAAGGTGATATGGCTTCCGTCATACTCGCGGGGACGGGTGGAGTTGAATAACTCGTTGTAGAGGGCAACAAGGGTCTGTCTGCGTTCCGGGTCTTTCCAGAGCCAGTCCGTAAAGGCATCCTTGATGGCCTGCTGCTTCTGCTGGGCAAGGGTGGTTTCCTTTTGGTTCAGCACACGCCGTTCCTTACCATCGGCATCCTCCACGGTGTCGTAGACACGCACATCACGAAGATTCAGCGTATCTTCCAGAATGTGATAAGCGTTCATCCGGGAAGTGCCGTAGGTTGTGTTTGCGTTCACATCCCGGTAGCCAACATTGTTCTTGCCGGTGATGTTCCACTCTGCGGTAAAGGGAGAGAAATTGACCTTGATGGCTCGGCGCATATAGTACGGAGGATTCAGCAGATCCTCCATGAACTCCTGGATGTACTTCTTGTCAATCCATGTTGCGCCAAGGCGGACATCAATTTCCTGCGCTTCCAGGTCTTTCGGCTGTGCAGCTTCCAGCGCAACCACATTGTCACTGTACAGTTCCGGGGCGGTTTTGGCGGCTTCTCTCGCCTCTGTGAGCTTTTTACGGACATTGCCAGATAAATACTCGTCTGCGGTAACAAACCGGGGATTGTCCTCTGAGCCGCTCCAGTTGGGCAGACGGAAGATAACTCCTCGCAGTTCGGATGCAAGTTCATCCTGCGTTTTGCCGGTGAGCTGCGCCATGAAGGGCATATCCACTCTGGCTCGTTCAGCGATGGAAACAGCCAGGGCTTCGGAAGCGGTGTCCACAGAAGTGACCACCTGTGCCTGCCGAATGGTACGCTTGGTGAACATATCCGCTTTGCGCTCCATGTTGCCGTCATCGTCCAGCACTTCCAGGGAACACAGAAGGTAGTAGGAAGAATCATCGGAGAAGGCCAGCTTATTACCCCGGTCATTGATAAGACCGAACTTTTCGGAGAACGCATCATAGAGGTCATTCAGCTCGGCTTGCTTCTCCAAAATGGCAGAGTCCGGGGTGTAGGCATCCATCTGTAAGTCGATAAGCTGCCGCACACACTCCCGGAGGCCAATCATGCCCTTGACTCGTTCCATGGCGGTGGCATTAAGCTGGGGCTTGACCATGCGGCTGTTTTCTCGGTAGTACACTTCACCGTCCACCAAGGTGTAGGAAAAATTCTTTACATCGGGGTCAGCCGGGATGGAAGTGTCTATGGTTTCGCCGTCACCCAGATCGGGCAGCTCCGCTTCCTGGTATGTGCCGGTGATATGCTGGATAGCCTCTTTTAGCTGATCCGCAAGGGACACACCGGGAATGGGTGCCACGGTATAGTCCTGTCCGAAGCGGGTACTTTCGGAGGTTTCTTCACCCAGTACCATGTGGGGATTGTCCACGAAGTAGCTGTTGATGGCATATCCGTCTTTGTTCTCGCCCAGATGCACCCAGTCCGGTTCGATGGCGATGGGACGATCACGCTTCTGCAAGAAGATAATGTCCGACACAACCTCTGTACCGGCATTTGCTTTGAACGCATCATTGGGGAGCCGGATAGCACCAAGGAACTGCGCCCGTTCAGCCAGATACTTTCGTACTTCGCTGCCCTTGGCATCCATGGTGTAGCGGCTGGTCACAAAGGCCAGCACACCACCGGGGCGAAGCTGATCCAGCGCCTTGGCGAAGAAGTAGTTGTGAATGGAAAAGCCCAGCCGGTTATAGGCTGGGTCATTGACTTGATATTGCCCAAAGGGAACATTACCGATAGCCAGATCGAAGAAGTCACGGCGATCCGTCTTTTCAAAACCGGAAACGGTGATGTTTGCCTTGGGGTAAAGCTGCTTGGCAATCCGGCCGGTGATGGAATCCAGTTCCACACCGTAAAGGCGGCTGTCACGCATCTGATCGGGGAGCATACCGAAGAAGTTGCCTACACCCATAGAAGGTTCCAAGATATTACCGCTCTGGAAGCCCATATTTCCAACCGCTTCATACATGGCCTGGATTACTGTGGGGCTGGTATAGTGAGCGTTCAGCGTAGAACTTCTTGCTGCGGCATATTCATCTGGGGAAAGGGTTTCGTACAGTTCTATGAACTCTTCTGCCCAGTTAGGCTTGCTTTCGTCAAAGGCATCTGCCAGACCGCCCCAACCAACATACCGGGACAAGACTTCCTGTTCTTCCGGTGTTGCCTGCCTACCCTCAAACTCAAGCTCTTGCAGCAGCTTGATGGCATCCATATTCATGCGGAACTTGGCCTTGGCACCACCCACACCCAGATCATTGTCTGTAATGCGGAAGTTTCCTGCTTCGGGAAGCTGCTGGGGCGGCTCCGGTTCTTCCGTGAGGATTGTCTGTACCACCACATCGTAGGGCAGATTATTCTTTTCGCCGGGATAGACCGCAACGGTGTCCGTGATGAATTTAGAGGGTTCTTCCGGTGCTGCCGGTGTCTTTGCCGCTTCCATTTCCTCAATGTGGCGTCGCACAAAAGAAATGGGTTCCGTGCGGAAGATGGGGAATCCGGTAGCGTTCTGGAAGGTAATGTCCTGGAAGTTGACGGAACCGGTAGCAAGATTCACCCGATCCACCATGAAGGTTCTGCCGTCGATCTCAAAGGTGGACTCGCCGGGTATCAGATATTCCTTGGCAAATGCTTCATCGGAAAGCTGGGGTTCATCCACTTGGGGAGCAATTTCCGGCTGTTCAGCGGCAACCACGGTAATGTTGCCTTTATCCATGTACCGCTCAAAGTCTGTGCGTTCCATGCTGACCGGCTCCTGCCCCGGTTCGCTGGGCATGGTGTACCACACATCATCTTCATCCACATGGTCGATGACCATACGGACTTCGGGGTTTCCATCAAAGGACGCAATCAGATGATCGCCGGGATGATATACCTTTCCGTCCTGGGTAGTGAAGATCACCGTTTCCGGCAGACCGTTCTCTCGCTGCATTTTGGCAAGGAAGTCAATGGCAGTAGCTTGTTCCGCAAAACGGAAAAGCTGTCCATCTTCACCGTAGTATTTCCGAATGGCACCATCGAAGATACCGGTAATGCCCCCTTCATAGGGCAGCAGACGGATGGAGAAACGGTTGGGATCTTCTTTCGCAATGGCTTCCGCATCCTGCACAACCTGCTGGACAAAGGGAGAGGCGTTCAGCTTGTCAGCGTCTACCACCTGTCCGTTTACGATCCCGTTCTCTGCCAGCCGTTCCCGGATGGCAATGGGATCAATATCGTCCATGCGGTCATATTCTTCCTCGGTGTAGAATTTTTCCGCTTTGATAAGCTGGGCAATTCGCTTCTGCACCTTTGGCCAGGGCAGTTCCATCTGCTGATTGCCGCCCATACCCACATAGAAGGTGTCGGAACCATACTGGAGCTGCAACCAAGCGGCGGTGCTTCGTTCCCGTTCATGCTGCTGCATATACCGGACAACTGCTCGTTTACTGACAATATCACCGTTCCATGCCTGGATAGCGGCATCAATTTCCGCTTGTGTTGCCACCGTGCGGAATACTTCGGGTTCCGGTGCCACCGGCGCAGCTTCCTCGACCTGCTGAACAGGCTCCGCAGGCGGGAGCATTGCCATGGAATAGGTATTGCGGTCAGCGCCGGGGGCATCCTGGGCGGAAATCGTCACGGGATATTTGGTACGCATTTTTTCTACATACCGTTCCAAATCCTTGGCAGGAATGCCGCACATCTCGATGCTACCGGCACCGGGAATGTTTCTTGCGGTGAGGGTCAAATCCAGCATGACGGCGGCTTGCTTGGCATCCTCGCCATACATTTCAAAGAAGTCGCCCATCTGATACAGAATAATATCGTCGGGGTGCGCTTCCTTGATGGGATTGTAGTCCCAGATCGGGTCTGCTGCCGGTTTCTCAGCAACCGGTTCAGCATCCAAGGGGGCAGCTTCCTCCGCAGCCTTGGCATCAGCCTTTTCTGCATCCAGGGCTTTCTTCTGGGCAAGCTGCTCCGGGGTGAAGAATCGCCCGGTTCGCATGAGTTCACTCATACGCTTGGCAACCTTTGACCAGGACAGTTCCACATCGTAGCAGTTGGGCTTCTTGTAGCGAATACCCTTGCCGTCGTACCATTCGTCACTTCGGAAGCACCGGGACAAGGCATTGTTACCCCCGCCGATTCCGTATTCCTTTTTCAGAAATGCCGCTTGTTCCTTGGGAGTGGGATTCGTTTGGTAGAAATCGTAGATTCTGCCCTTACTGCCCGAAACATTACTACCTCCAGCCAAGGCTTCATCAATTTCATCCTCGGTGATGAACCCGTCCACATGGGGAATTTCCGTCATTTCCGATGTGAAAGTTTTCCGGGGTAAGGTTAAATCCTTGAGTGCTTCAAAGACCGGCTCCGGCTTGGGATAGCGGAAGCGAAGTACCTTTTCACCGGCTTTATGTGCATCGAAGAAAGCACGATATTCCTTGATGATGGCTTGCAAAGATTCCGGTTCAGACAGATAGACGGCGATCTTGGCTGTTTCGTCCGGGAACCCTCCACGCAGGTCCCGGACAATGCCAAGATACTTGTCACGGTATTCATCGGATATATCTCTTGCGATATACCATAACCGTTCTGCTGTTTTTTGCCTTTCATATCCGGGAGCCTCGGCAAGTTCCACATTGGTAGCGAACTGACCCTGTTCGATCAGTTCACCGATTCTCTTTGTGGCATCTTCCCAAGACAGAATTTGTGCAGTCCGGGCATAGCGGGCAGACTCGCCCCTGGCAAATCGCATTCCGTTTTCGTCAAACCAAACGCAGACCTTATTGCCGTCAAACTTCAAGCCATTGGAACCGTGGTAGACTTTCTGAACGAACTCCACCATGTGTTCCATGGACTTATTCTTGGAAAACTCATTGACCAGCACCGTGCGGTGATCGTCTGTATTGGAACCCAAACGCAGGAAATGGTCGATATACTCTTGGGGGAAAGTGAAAGCGGAGGGCGTAACTGCTACGCTCTCCGCTTGGTCGATGTATGCGATTTGTTCCGACTCGGTTAGGAAGAAGGAGAATTGTTCCCCCTCAACGGGGGCATCTTCGATTAGCTGAAGATCAGCTCCTGGAGAATCACTTCCTCCGCCTGGGCGTGTAAATTGTTCATCATCCCAACCCACATCACCGGGTTCGAGGCTTTCAGTTCCTCCGTCACTCCCGCCGATTTCTTCAGTTCCTCCATCATCTGCTCCATGCGCCGGTTCGCTGTCTGATCCACCTCCCGCAGATGGGGGTACAGTTTCTCCGAGAGGATCATGGTGTGCCACAGTACCGGACGGTGTTCCTGCAGGTACTGCTTCCTCATCCTGCCGTACTTGCCCAGGGGCTGCTTCTCCTGCTGGCTCAGCGACAGGTTCGGGATCAGATAATCCCCGTTCTTGGTGTAACTCAGTTGGCTCATAATTCTGGCTCCTTTCAGCTTGCTTTGTTCTTTCGTATTTTTTGACTGTGATTTCGATTTGCCGCAGCACCGCTTCGCTGCTCTGGCTGATGGCTGCGCCCAAGGCACCAACCGTCTGCGGGGTATTGAAGTCGAATACCGGCATGAAGTCCAGATGCTCAAAGTGTTCATCGGGATTTAAGCCGCACCGGGATAGGATGGTATAGGTGGTGCTGACAACCGCCGCTTCATGGAAAGCGTACCGGATGTTTTCTTCATCATAATCTTGAAGGAACGATCCGTCAACGATGCCAAGGATGTCCTGCTTATGGTCAAGCCAGTAGTCATCCATGAGCCAGTTGGAGATTTCTTCGATCAAGTCGGGGAAAGAAACGGCGGGGCCGACATCGAATTTCTCCACCAAGGCGGATGTAACCGCCTGCTCATGTTCAGCTTGATACTGGAACAGATATGGCGTTCTTGCGTTTTGCCGTCCTCCGGTATCCGCAACATCAAAGACATATTTCAGTTCCGGGTTATCGCCGGAGGTATCAATGAGAGCGATACCAGTGGAACCTCGCCGTACATACCGGCCCATTTGCCGATTCCATAGCTCATAATCGGCACAGGCAGTAGCTTCCGGGCGTTGGGCAAAGATCATAAGCTGCTCATGGTAAGGGTATTTATATACCCTCGCCATGGTTCGCAGAAAGGCTGTCCATTTCTGCTGACTGCTTGTGATTTCAACCGCCGTATGCTCTGCCAACTGTGCGTAGAATTGCAGTTTAGACGGCATCGGCATCCTCCGATCCAAAGTCGGGCATCAGATCCAGGGCTTCATACTCGGCATCGGTCATGTGCCGCAGCTTTTCGATGGCGCTGTCGGTAAGATCACGCAGCTCCTGTTCATCTTTGTCCAGGTAGGTACGCATTTCCGAAAGGGCTTGCATCAAGCCAAGCCGGGTGCCGGTGTTGTAGATGCTCATAAGCTGCTGTTCTTCGTAAGTGATGTTCATATTAGATTTCCCTTCCTTTCGATTTCTTGTGTGTGTTTTTCTGACGCGGTGGTGTGGACTGACTTTTGAGCTGGTCGATGACGGACGGCTTTTTCTCCTTGGGCTGCTCCTTAGTGCCGGGAGCCTTGCCGTTGTTGATGATACCGTCGATCATGCCGTAGTCATCTTCCAGGGACATTTCAGCCGCCCGAAGGTGGTTTTCCGGGAGGACAGGTGGCTTTACCACACCGGCTTGCACATCCCGCTGATAGCTTACCGCAAAACGGGTGCTGATGGCAACGATGTCGGGGCGCTCCTTGATGGCGTTCCAATCTTCGGTTGTGACACCAAACATACCGATGTGCATAGCCAGATCTTCACTGTCAAATGCCATGGCTTCCGTGTTATCGCTGTGCAGCATATACACGGTTACATCCCGTTCCATCAGCTCCAGGGCAAAGTCCGTGGAAATCGGCAGCATATCCGGGGCTGTGTAACCAAAGGCTTGCAGCTCTGCTTGACTGACATAAGGATCGGGTTGAGGCACATCGATGGACTGTTCCCGAAGTTCCTGGGGCATATTGGCGGCTGCGAGGGTTTCAATCAGTTCCGTGGGAGCGATACTGACCTTATAGGAATCCATGCCGTGTTCTTCGCAGATATTGATGCAGGCGGTAGATATGTGCATCATGGGATCATCCAATCTGCCGCCGTCCAACAGCTTCATGGAGTCCTTATCGTAGATGGTATAGTCGAAACCGGAATCTGTACGCTGGATGTACAGATACTTGCTGTCCGACACCAAGTAGAGCTTTTCTGCTTCTTGCATTTCTCTGACCGCATCGGGGGTAATGGTGCCAGCTTTCAGCTTCTCTTGCAGTTCCAGGCATTTCTCATAGGTGCCAACGAACAACACCGGGCCAGGGAATAAAACGGCATCCCGATTGTAGGTGTACTGCTGGATGTAGGTGGTATCCTCCGGTGCGGTACGGTGGAAGTTGCTGACCAACCGATACTCATACCGCTTGGCAGCACCGGTATCCTCCACCGGTTCTTGTGGGATATAGACCCGCTTATTGATTTCCGCAAGCCGGTCTGTAAGATCATTGAAGCGTTCATCCTGCCCGTAAATTGCCATCATATCCAGGAGAATATCGGACAGAGGGCGAAGATCTCCGGCTCGGAGTTTTTCTTCTACCCACGCACATATCCCGTCTATGCCCTCGGCGGGAATGCCAGGGATCGGTTCCCCATTGGTCTTAATCATCAGATGTACGGTGAAGTCACCGGCAAAGGTGGCGAGTATATCGTCGGTATTAACGATGGGATCTCCACCGGACACGGTGGGTGAAGTTTCTACCACCGGCACCACTTCTGCCGGGGCATTGATGGCGATACCTCGCTCCTTGCAGATTTCCTTGAAATGCTGTTCAATGCTGGAAATGAGTTCGGAGGAAGTGCGGTTGATGGTTTCAAGACTTGCCCGGAGTTCCTTCAGCTCCTTTCCTTGTGACCAACTGGCGATATAGCCGAAGCTGTTATCTGCGGTTTCGATGCCGAAGTATTGGCAGACCGCATAGGAAATACTTTCCGCTTCTACTTCCTCGGTGTGCCGATCCTTTTCCTCTGGGGCAAGGACTGTAACACCATCGTCAGCCAGTTCGGTCATCTTATCGTAGTTGTGGAGTTTGGAATGGGCAATTTCATGGACACCGGCGCAAATAGTCTGGACTTGGCTCATGCCGTCCTGGATGGTGATTTGCTGGGCGGTGAGGTCAAAGAATCCGTCCACATCCCGATCCGTATGGGCGATCACGATGGGAACCGGTGAAGTGCGCCGAAGTGCTTCCATGAACACTTCATATTGCTGCACATCACCGGAGAGGCTGTGTGCCAGTACCGGCAATGGCTTGCCGTCGGTCTGGGACACATCAAAAACGGATACCACTTTGAACATGGGGACACTAACTTCCTTTTCCTCTTTGACTAAATTCCCGTCCTTATCCAGCATGGGTGCTTTGGTGTGTGGGTCGAGTTTTACTTCATCGACCTTCTTTTTGAAGGGAACCGGGGCGAGAATCTGAATGCCTCGTTCTCCCTTTTTCACATGACGGCCAAACTGATTTTTCCACTTGTTAAACCCGGCAACCAAGGTGGCGTCGGGGCGTTGGGAGTGGATCAGCATGACATTGTTCAGCGAATACTTATGGAACCGGCTCATGGTGGAAAGGTATTGCCGGTATCGGTCACTTTCAAAAAGTTCTTTGATACCTTGTTCGATACCGGCAGTTATTTCCTTGATCCGGTCTTTGTTTGACTGTTTTTCAGCCATGGTAAATCTCCTTTCGTTTGGATTTGGGTACAAAAAAAGAACGCTCCCACGCAGGCCGAAGTGAACCTACGCAGGAGCGTTGTGCGATGATTATGAGAGAATTGCTCCTGGTGTGGAGGTCTGGGAAACGAGAAAATGTAACGCTCTTAACCCCGTTTTTCGGGGTTAAGGTCAAATGATAAGGGGTGCTTCATTTTCGGAGGAAAAAGCCCTTGCAGCACAACGATTTTCGCCCCCAAAACCGTTACACCCGACCCCGGTGCCGACGCACACGATCACGGGTATATTTCCTGCGCTGCTGCAAGGCACATTGGGAGCAATACTTTGACCGTGGCCCGGTGGGAAGAAAGAAACGATTGCAGATGGCGCATCGCTTATGGGTAGCGGAAAGATCGATCAGCTTTTCATGTAAGGCAGGATTATTGGGCAGTACCGCTTTATGGAACCATTTGCACAGCAGAGAGTAGGTATGCCACTGTGGGCAGCGGTCATCAATGCCGTCATCCAGGGCAAGGCAATGTCCGTTGTCGTAGTTGCAGCACTTGGCTTGAATGAGCTTTCGTGCCTGCTTTAGCTGCCCTTCATTCATTCTCGGAAGCCGCTTAATCTCCATTTTCAGTGGTGGTAACGGTGGGTAGTACATCCGAAGGTGTCACCTGCTTTCAAACTCCAATTTGAAGTTCGTATGCTTGCCGTCATCCTCCAACACTACCGTAGCATCGTAGGTAGTGCCGGTTTTGGGAGAATAGCAGCCTTTTAACCGTGCGCTGCCTTTTTGCAGCAGATCGGCGGCAACTGATTTTGTCAGTTCCTTTTTCTTGGCATTGAAGAATCGACTGTCTTTCCACAGAACAAAGCTGCACTCTCTGTTTTCACAGAAAAAGCCACGCTTACTTTCCGTGACGGCACTTCCGCAGCGGGGGCAGCGACCTACAATTTCATTCCCGGAGGGGAACAAGGTGTCAGCACCGGGAACCGGGGTATATCCTTGGATCAGCTCCTGGATCATGGTTACGATGCCGTTCATAAAGGCGTCGGGGGACATTTCTCCACGCTGGATTTTGGTCAAGCCATTCTCCCATTCTGCGGTGAGCAAAGGAGATTGAAGCTGATCGGGAAGCACTGTAACCAGCGCCATGCCCGTTTCCGTGGGGAAAAGATGCGTCTGCTTCTTGGACTTCCTACGCTCTGCAAAGCCGGAAGATACCAGCTTTTCCAGAATACCGGCACGGGTTGCCGGTGTTCCAAGTCCTTTCCGTTCCGCATCTTCGGGCATATCCTTGGCACCGGCTGTTTCCATGGAGGAAAGCAGCGTGTCCTCGGTGTAATGCTTGGGCGGTGTGGTTTTACCCTCCTTGATGGCAACTGCATTAAGGGGAATCTTCTGCCCAACTTTCAGATCGGGCAGCTTCTCCGCCTTTTCCTCTTTCGCCGGTTCGTAGGACTTCCATCCGGGAACAAGCACCGTCTTTCCCTTGGCTGTGAACTGCTGCCCCTCACATTCCAGTGTTACCACGGTTTCCGCATACTTGTGGGGCAGACTTACGCCTTTCAGCAGTCCCAGGGACAGCAGCTTCATTATCTCCAGTTCGCCTTTGGGAAGCGAGGATAGATCAAAACTGCCAGCCATCGCCGTGGGAACAATAGCATGGTGATCGGTCACTTTTTTACTGTTGCAGACCCGGCCTGCATCCACGGTTACGGGAACTGACTTGCCGCAGATAGCGGCAGCAGCAGGAACAAGATCGGCGGCGGTAGCTTCCATATCATCGGAAAGATACCGGCTGTCTGTCCGGGGATAGGTACAGAGCTTCTTTTCATAGAGGGATTGCAGATAGTCAAGAGTCTGTTGCGCTGTGTAACCCAACAGACGGTTGGCATCCCTTTGGAGCGTGGTCAGATCGTAGAGGGAGGGCGGATTCTCTGTCTTTTCCTTTCGCTCCACAGAAAGAACGGTAGCGGTTTTACCCTTGCAGGCACCGGCAATCGTCTTGGCTTCGGCTTTATCTTTGGTTTTCTCCGAAGCTGCGGTGAAGCCACAGTCCAGATTGACCGTGTAAAACGGTTCCGGGACAAATGCGGAAATTTCAGACTCCCGCTGAACAAGCAGAGCCAATGTCGGTGACATGACTCTGCCGATATTCAGCGTGGTTCCGTAGAGCAAGGAAAAGTACCGGGTTGCATTGATGCCCACAAGCCAGTCGGCTTTCGCTCTGCACAAGGCAGATTGATGGAGGCCGTCATACTCTCTGCCGGGGCGAAGATTCTGAAATCCGTCCCGGATTGCTTCATCTTCCATAGAGGAAATCCAAAGACGCTTCATTGTCTTACTGCAACCGGCAAGGTGGTACACGCTACGGAAGATCAGCTCTCCCTCACGGCCTGCGTCGCAGGCGTTGATAACGGAGGTTACATCCTCCCGGCGTATCAGCGTTCGCAGAATATCAAATTGGTTCCGCTTATCCTCGGCGATACGGAACCGGAAGGAAGTGGGGATGATGGGCAAATCCGCCTTTCGCCACTTGGCATACCGGGAATCATAGTAGTCCGCATCGGCAAGGCCAGCCAGATGCCCGAAGCACCAGGATACGATATAGCCGCCTCCCTCCAGATAGCCATTTCTGCGAAGATTTGCGCCGATCACCTGGGCGATGCTCTGAGCAACAGAAGGTTTTTCAGCGATTACAAGCTGCATATCAGTACCTCCATAGATACTCCCCGGCGCACATCCCGATAGCAGGGACGCATACAGCTTTCACCAAAGCGTTTGCATCCATAACAGGGATGGAACTTGGGGAGGGCAGGCTTGCTGCCCTCCCGCAGAGGTCTGGGGATACGGTTCATCATTCTCTCATACTTGCTTGATGTGAAGTAGCTCATGCGTCATCCTCATCATCGTAGGACTCGAACTCGGCATAATCGTCCTCGTCATCCACGCCGTAGTCGTAGTTGTCAAGATCAGTCTTGCCCTTGGTCTTGGTTGCAGACTTCTTGTTCTTGATGAAGAAGAAAATACCGGCACCTACAACGCCGATCACAACAACCAAAGCCAGCACAGCGGTGGGCTGCACTTCACCGGTGGGTTCTTCCACCGGTTCAGAGGGTTCCGTGGGATCGGTAGGCTCCACAATGGGTTCCTTTTCCTTGCCGACACACTCAGTCATGTTGGTGGTGCAAATGGCGCAGGCAGTATTCACACTACCGGCAACACATTTTTCGGTGCAATCACAGGTGGCAACGATACCCGCTTCCTCCAGTAGTGCCTGGATGTCAGCTTCGTCCACCATGTTCAGGAAGTAGGTTTCATAGTGATCGCCTTCCTCGTCAAGAGGCTTGTCGTAGTCGATGATGATGTAGAAGGTTTCACCATTCCGGGTCTGGACGGTGATAAACTGCTTGTTCGTGTTCTTATCAAAGAGAAGATCACGGGTAATCAGATTGCCGTCCTCGGAGAAACCGGAACCGTCCTCGGCAACAGGCGTTGTTGCGGGGGTGGTTTCCGTAACGGGAGGAATATCGGAAGGTTCCGTTTCCTCAGTTGCGGTGGTTTCCTCGGTAGGGATGGTGCTATCTTCGGGATCATCCGCATAAGCAAATGCGGTGGTAGCCAGCGTGGTCATACACATGACCACTACCAGCAGCAGAGCAAGGATGCGACTCTTAATCTTCATGGGACGCAGCCTCCTCATTGGGTTGGATCTGCCCAAGCAGTTCTGCGAACTCTTCCATGGACAGACCCTTTGCACGAACCAGACCAACGATGTCCGCATTTTCCAGTTCCCGGATCTGCTGTTTCAGTTCAGCATTTCTCGCCTGGAGCTTGCCGATCTTATCGTTGTTTTTCTCCATCTCCGTGCGGAGTTTCTGAATTTTGGGATTCATTGATGTTCACTCTCCTTAATTGGGCAGACGGCCATAGGCATAGAAATGGGTCTGCCAGTAGTTAGTATTTAGGTATGCGTAGGAAATGGGATCTCCACAGTGGATCATCACATTGTTGCCAACATAGATACCCACATGGGAAACGCCGTCGGTGTCATAGGTTCCCTCAAAGAACACAAGATCACCGGGTTTGACATTGGCGCTGGAAACGGGAGTGCAGATGTTGTACAGACCTTGCGCTCCCAGTCTGCCAACATTCCAGCCGCTATGATTGATAACCCAGGACACGAAACCGGAACAGTCGAAGGAGGTATTGGGATTACTGCCGCCCCACACATAGGGGTAGCCCAGATACTTCTCCGCTTCCTCGATCATCGCTGCGAATACTTCGTCCTCCAGCAGTTCGGGAGGAATATCATAGTCGGTATAACCGTTGGTGTACCTATCGATGTACTGAGAATCCGGGAATAGATCGGGACGGTTGCCCAAGGTAGCCATATAAACGGCATACATACTGAGCGGATCTTCACCCATGATGTAAACCGGAACATGGCTAAGATTAAAGTTTTCCAAAGTGACCTTGCACTTATAGTAGGTGTAAGGCACTTCGACTTCGTACTCATATTCCTCCATGATGGGATCGCCGTATTCGTCGTACAAGTAACGCCCGGTGTTGGGATCTCTTGCGTGACGCTCTCCGACTTCCGTTTCGGTACGGTATCGGGTTTCCGTTTCCACTTCTTCCGTGAGAATGTACTGCTTTTCAAACAGCATATCCATTGTTCCTTCCACATCAGCCAGCGTCCATTCGCCGGGATGCAAAGCGGACAGTATGGAAATCAGCACATAGGGATCGTGTTCGATGGTGTCCAGATCATAGGAATACTCATCGTAGTCGTGATCGGACTCGTAGTTATCAAGCCGGTCTTGCAGCTCTTGCTCCAAGCCCACATAGTAGGCTTCGGCACCAAGCATGGCTTCATCCGATGCCGGATAAGTACCGGCTGAAACGCCGGACACAACACCTTCCACTAGAACACCGCAAGAGGACATGGCGTTTAGCATAAAGGCAAGCATCAGCAGAATGCCAAGGGCAATAGCAAACCCTTTCTTGTGCTGCCATACCCATTGAGCGGCTTTCTCCGTAGTTTCCGCAGCTTTCTTTGCTGCCTTTGCGGTATTCTCGCCGGTCTTTTTTGCGGTTTCCGCAGTCTTACCGGATTTGGCAGCAGCATACTGCCGCTTGATTGCCTGCTTCTGTTGCCACTTGGATACCGGATTACTTGCGGGATTCTCGACCTGGGCTTTCTTTTGGAGTGCCTGGACATTTGCTTTTTCCAGTTGATTTTCCGCTCTTGCTGCAGCACGGTATGGCTGAAGCTGATGGGAGCGGTTGGCCTGCTGCATCAAATGACCGGCACCCTCTGCGGTTTCTTCCAGCTTGTGTGCGGACTCCACGCCCACATTGTCATCCTCGGTTTCGCTGACTTCCTTATGAATATGCCCCCGGACAACAACTCCGGGGGCATCCTGTGCAGCGAAAGTCAGTTTGGAGGGCGGCTTTTTCTGGGCATCCTCAAAGTTCAGCTTTACTTTGATTTTGCCATTCTTGGGATCAGCCGTCAGCTCCGGTTTTACCACTTTCTTTGTGGGAATTTTGGATTGTGCCTTATCTGCCTTGGCAGCGGCTTTCTCCGCTTTGCGAACAGTCTTCCCCATTTCGGGGGAGGCTCGTTCTTCATCGGTGAATTTGAGTCGGGGTTCTCGCTTACTCAAACCAACCACCTGCCAGCAGATCACCCAGCAGAACTTCTACTTCTGCATAGGCGGCAAACTGCATCACAGAGAAGTTGGGGTAGCAAACCAAGTACCCCCACTTGCCCAGCAGACAGACTTCCGCATCGGAGATCGGGTCATTCTTGGGGCGAATGATCTTCAGCACCCGTTCATGGTTCAGCAGACTGTCAATCCGCTCCATGCCTGCTTTGCCTTTCTCGTTCAGCTCACGCTTCTGCTCCTTCATTTCGGTGCAGTAGTCGATGGCCTTTACCAAGGTCATCAGCAGAGAACCGTGCATACGGGTAGCGGCAATGTAAAATGCTTGCCCGTCTTTGATTTCTTTGGCGGTCATGTTATCCCTCCTTAACTTCCTGGGGTTTGGTGGTCATAATCTGATACAGTTCCGTATCCTTCGGGAAGTGATCCACAAACGGAATGATGGTATTGCCGTAGAACAGCAGACCTTCACCTTCGCTGGAATGGGTCACATAGGAAAGCTGATGGGGAGAGATACCCAGATGCTTTGCAAGAATCTGTCTATCTCCGGGGGCTTGGTTGAGCATATAGATGAAGTCGGAGTTTTCAAAGATATTCTCAACCTCCCGGCTGCTCAGAAGGTCTTTGACATTCTGCGTGATGCCGGTGGGGATGCCGCCCCATTTACGGAATCGCTTCCAGATTTCTACGGAATAGGCTGCTGTCTGTTCCTCCTTCAGCAGCAAGTGGAACTCGTCCATGTAGTAGCGGGTAGCTTTCTGCCCCAAGCTGGCAAGAATGTCATCGGGCAGAGGTTCGCCGTCCTTGTCATGGGTGAGCCGAATCTTGTTAAAGCGGTTTTCTGTAACACGGTTCCAGACTTGATCCTGGACAATGTGCATACCGATCTTTTTAAGCTGCTTACCCAGCTCCCGGATGTCATAGCAGACAACACGGTTTTTGATATTCACATTGGTGCGGTGATTGAATACCGACAGAGAACCGGTAACATAGATTTCCAACGCCGTGGCGATGTACTGTGCTTCCTTTTCTGTCTGCTCCCGGAGCTTGTTGTACAAGTCCTCCAGTACCGGCATATTCTCCGGTCGGGGATCGTTCATGTACTGCTGATATACCAGCCGCACACAACGGTCAATGATGGTCTTTTCCACGGGGGCAAGACCGTCTTTGCCGCCGACGATCAGTTCGCACAAGGACAGAATGAAGTCGGATTTCAGCGACAGAGGATTATCGTCGTCGCTGTAATTGAGGTTCAAGTCCATGGGATTGATGTGATGGGGCGAAGTGGGAGAGATTTTGATAACCTGTCCACCCAGCCGTTCCACCAGCGGTGCGTATTCTCCTTCGGGATCGCAGATGATGATGTCATCCTGCGTAACCAGGAAAGCGTTGGAGATTTCACGCTTTGCGGAGAAGGACTTACCGCTGTTATGGACTACAAGGCCGTTGTCCAGCACAAAGTTCAGATGCCGGGGAACGCTCATATCGTACACCGGGATCTTCTCTATCAGCTTTTTGCGGGTCACATGGACAGCCATGTGCCTGCCGCTGAGTAGCTGACCGGGACGAACCTCCTTGGCCTGGATGAACTTTCCCCGCCGATCCATCAACAGATGCTCCGGTGTACACTTCACAATGGAACCGTCCAGCAGTTCGATCTCAAAGAGTTCATCCGCATATCTTTCAATGCGAATATCCTTTGCGGTGGCAATCACATACTGATGCCGCTCGGTGTCATAGGCTTGCACCTTGATGAACTTTGCTTTCTGATCCACAAGCTCTTTGAAAGATACCGTGGAATCATCGGCGCAGCGGATACGGGTATCACCGGCGAAACAGCCGGGAGTACCCAGGATCAAACCGTTGGGGTTTTTAAGCTGCTTCCGGTCAACCATGATAAGGTTGTTGGAAAGTGCATTGACACCGTAGTACAATGCCTCTCTGCCGGTCTGGAACAGCTCCTGGGTGGTGAACGGGACGAAGATCGCCACACCGGAGGAAGTAAGACCACGCTGGATCTCAATCTGATTCAATCCCAAGGGCAGGCTGCTGACCATTCCTTCCTCCTGCTGATAGTCCAATGCAGTGATATTGCAGTTGTACTTCTGTGCGATGGAGTTGGTCTGGAAGATGTTGTTGTCAAGCTGCCGCTTGCTGTCAGCGGTATTCAGAATGAGGAATGTCACAAGGAACATTCGCTGGTTTCTGCTCTGGAGGTCTGCCAGTAACTTCTTGGCCTCGGCACCGTAGGTTGCGAGGTCAGAGGGAATGATGTCCATGTCGTAACCGGCACGGACAGCTTTCTTCTGTTCCTCGATCTTGGATTTATCCAGATCGGTGATGGTGCGCTTAATGGTCTTGATGGCACTAACTTGATCGATGGACTGGATATGCAGATTCACAACGATGTTGCTTTCAATATCCAGGAAGTCTTTGAGAATACGATCACTCAGTTCCGGGGCAAGAATCTGAAGATAGCTGACGGATGCGTACTTCTTGCCCATCATAAAGTTCCTTGCTGTCTTGAAGTTGAAGGAGCTGGGGGCGATGAAGTCCTTGGTGGACAGACCGGTGGGAGCCAGCCAGTCCCAAGAGAAACGGAAAGGCTCCATGGTGTCCATGCGGAGGATGTCATGGAGTACCCGGAGCCGTTCATGGCCATTCAGCACTTGTGCGCTGACGCCCATTCTCTTGAAGTTGTTGATAAGATCGGTTTCAATGCGTTCCAGTCTGGGCTTTGCAGCCTTCAGACTGTCGGCATCAATACCGAAAGTCAGATACTTGGTTTTCACCAAGCCGTTGTTGCCCCTGGCAAGCTGGTTTTGCAGCATTTCCGCATACTCGGTACGGATGCTGTCAAAGTCGTCCCCCTGGGGCGGGATGGTAATACTTTGAGCAAAAGACTCCTGGGAAGCGGTCAGATTCACAAAGGAAAGCTGGAACTTCACGGAGCTGTCAAAGTAATTGAGGAAGTCACACCAACCGTCGAAGATCTCCTGCTTGTCCTCGTTGCTGGAGAGCTGGTAGTTGATGTCACGGAATTGGATGGTTTTGGTGAAATGCGTTTCCGTGACCCGACAAATGCCGTCGGGTCGCATACGCAGATAAGGGATGCTGTCCTGGGCGGAAATCTCTTTCTTATCCGTCTTTTTCGCTCTTGAGATAGCGGCCTGTATAGCCTTTCTTTCCGCGCGGGACAGTTTCTTTGCGCCGGACAATGTTATAAACCTCCTTATCTAACTGGTTTTGCCGCTCGATCACGGCATAGAAATTGTTGGTCTTGTAAAGGCGCTGCTTCGGACGCAAAAAGACAGAGCGGATCATGTTCCGAAGAATGACCTCCAAATGCTGACCGTTCTTTTCGTACAATGCGAGAAGAAAGGCAGGCAGCATCGTGAAGATCATCAGCAAGGTTGCCATGGTGTTGCCAAGGGGTTCTTTGGTGAGAAAGAACAGAGGGACACCGATCAGCAGACCGCCGCCGAAACAGATAAGCTGCCGTTTGGTCAGATTAAACAGCACCTTGGTTTTGACTTTTGTAAGGTCTTTGGGAACAGTTACATAGGGCATCCGTAGCCCTCCTTTACTTGATTTTGAAGCATCATGCCATCCTTAATGAGCATTGAATACAGACTTTGCCAAGCTGCCGGTCTTGAACAGACTGAAGCACAGCAGCACCGTGTATCCCATGCAAGTCCAGATAGCAGAACTGATGTCGGTAGATACGGCGATATTCTGAACCAGGACTGCGTAGATTGCCACGCAGACAACGATCAAAAATGCCTGGAATCCAAGGGCAAGCAGAGAACGGAGGTAGTTCTGTCCCATCTGACCCCATTCCCGGTTGACCATTGTGGCCATGGGGATCGGGGCAACAGAAGTGACCAAGTACACCTCGATCATGCGCCCGTAGATAACGATGAAGATGCAGATGGTGATTGCCCAAGTGCAGATGCCAACGAATAGGGATTGGAACCACAGACCGAATAGTGGCCCGATGTCCATGTCCATCAGCCTGTCCTCCATATCAACCATCAGCGTGGTTATGTCTATGTTGGTGTTGCCAACGATCACTCCCGCTGCTGACGATACAACGCTTTGCGCCGCATCGAATATACCCATGACGATAGTCCAGGTATTTGTGACAATAAGGACGGCTGCGGCACTTTTGAATACCCATTTGAAGAACATCCAAGTGTCTACATCGTTAAGGTTGTTTTTGTCGGTTATGAGCTGGATCAGCTCCAAGGTCATTACGAATGCCAGAATTGCACCGGCGATGGGAAGAATCACAAAGTTTGACAGGTTTTGGATCATATTGAAGATCCCGCTGTTCCAGGCTTGGGGTGTCAAACCGACTTCGCCGACAATCTGGCTGACCTGCTGGTTGGTTGAGTCGAACATACCGGTTAGGTTGCTGATGATACCGCCGACAAGCACTTCTTTCAGCCACTCTGTGATGCTTTCCCAGATCATATCCATAGAGTCGCCTCCAATACATTAAGTTGTCGGGTGATTGGTGGGTTCTACACGCTCACAGAAAACCAAATACCGCTGCCTGCCACCGGATGCGTAGGGGTGGCAAGTGAGTAAGGTCAGCAGCTCCCGTCCGTCCTGGATCAAGATTTGTTCTACCTCGTAAGGGTAGATAATCTTGATTTCCACCACCTTGTAGGTCAGCGTTTCCCACAAGTTCGTGATGGTGATTTCATCCCCAAGACGGAGTTTTTCGATGTAGCGAAAGTAGCTGGCACCGGAATATCCTCTGTGACCAGCAATCACGCAGTTGGTGTTCTCGCCGCCGATGGGCAGGCTTGTCTGACTTAGATGCGCTGCACCCTCAGCCATGTGGGAATCGGTTGCACCAAGGAAGATGGGCATTTCCAAGTCCATAGCCGGAATGGAAATGACACCAAAGGTTTCATCCTCTAAGCCGTATTCCCGGAGAAAGAAACTGGGCTTCTGATAGTCATACTCACAGGACAGACCGGATTGCCCCTGGGCATAGATGGTGTTGTTATAGGCAACCATATCCTCCCAAAGCTCCGGGTACTGCCTTGGCTCAGTTTCCACCGGCTCCGTTTCCTCCGGTTCTGTGACCTCAATCAGCGGTGGTTCGTCCGGGTCAGTTATTGCCGGGATAATATCCACCCAGCTTAAAAACGCTTCTGCGTTCATCGTGATTTCATGGTCAACGATTGCCCCATAAATGTAGGGATAAAGCAGCGTACCAAGACCGGCAAGGAAAACCATAATCATCAGCAGAATCAGTATGGCTTTCCACTTACTTCTTCGCATGCTTGCCACCTCTGCGTCTGCGCCGCCGTCTTGCTCGGCGATTGTTGCGGACAATCAAGCAGATAATAACGATCAACGCTACGATCAGCACCGCAAGGACACCAAGCCAGATGCCCAGCATATACATTTCCTCCCAGTTGGATCGGGGCTGTTCCTCTTGCTGGATTTCTTCCACGATGATTTCCGCTTCCTCATAAGGAATCCGGGTGCCACGCACCAGGAGACGGTGTGTGTTCACACCGTAGGGGGTACAAGTGACCAGGGTGCAGTAGTCCTCGCCGGAATACACACCCAACAGGCTTGTGTCATAAGGCAGCACCGTTTTGATGTTGTCCACTTGGTAAGCCAGGGTTTCATCCAGGATGTGCAGATAGAACACATCCCCGATGGTTAGCTGCTCAAGATCGGTGAACATCTTTTGCGTTGCCATACCGCTGTGACCGGTGAGAATGGCATGGGTGCTTTCGCCACCCACGGGGAGAGAGCTGCCCAGCAGATGCCCCACGCCACGCTCCAAAGAGTCGTTATTGGTGCCATGATAGATGGGCAGATTCACGCTGATCTTCGGGATCTCCACATAGCCCATTGTGCCGTTCCCGGCGATGTTGAGCTGACTTTCATAGTCCACGGAGGCTTCCAGTAGCGCAGCTTGGGAATAGGCTTCACCCGCCGTTCCGGGAGTGATTGCTTCATTGTAGGCAACCGCCAGTTCCTTTGCCTTAAGCAAGGCGCTGTTGTCTGCCTGCTGGATTACTTCTTCGTAGGCGGTGTGGATTTCAGATGCGTATTTTTCATTGACATAGTTGCTGATGACCGGATACAGGGTCATCCCCAGCGCCAATATGAATGTGATTACAGCCAGAATAATCGTGATGATTTTGCGTCTCATACAGAGCCCTCCTTCCGGGATTTAACCCCGGAGGGAGGTTTTTCCCTCCGGGGCAGGTATAAAATCAGACGGCTTTGTGCTTCTTGCGAGAAGTCATAACGATCACCACAGCAGCACCGGCCATAGCCAGGATGCCGAAGACAGTGAACATCATGGTGCCATTGTCACCAGTTGCGGGCAGATCGAAGCCACGGGTGTTGACAACAGTCAGAGGAGCGTGTGCGTTAACAGAGCCGTCATCC
>JAZURG010000107.1:0-7526 GCA_045606145.1 Faecousia sp. | reverse complement strand
ATTGGGAGAATCCCAATGTTCCTGCGGTGATCGAAAACATCAGCTTCACCGCTTCCGGAACGGACAACATCGATCCTCCCTGGCCTTGGGAAGGCGATCCTTTCTCCGGCAGTACGCTGAGCCAGATGGTTGGCACTTACAGTCTGACTGCCCAGTTCCTGCCTATGGAAGAACCTCTGGTCACCTATGAAACCTTTGACCACGATATTGTAGTGATGGGTGATAAGGTTTACCTGCTCAGCGACTGCGCTCTATACCAGTATGCTTACGACGGTGATTCTCTGGCCTTTGTGAAGGAAATTGAACTGCCCGGTGAATACGAGATCCTGGAAAAGGGAGCAGACGGAAATCTGGTTCTGTCCCGCTTTATGGAGCCTGTTTTCGGGCACAACGGTGCTTCCGCCCAGTTCTCTTACGATGGTCCTGATAAGTTTGCTGTTGCTCCCGGCGGTACTTGGGGTATCAGCTGGTTCTATTCCGGCGAGGATTGCCAGCTGTATTCCTTCCATGACAGCGTATTGACAGGCAGTCCCTTCCCCTTCCCCGAAGTGGACAGCATCAGCCAGGTCAATATCGATAACCAGTATATTCTGGTAAGCGGTTCTGCCGTTGATGATGGTGAACAGTATATCTTTGTCTACGATTACAGCGGCGAGCTGCAGATGCGACTGGGCGGTGAACCCGATGGTTTCGGCCTGGGTTCCATCACCTACGCAACCAGTACCTCCAACGGCTTCCTGGCTCTGGACGGCAATATGCGCGAAGTGGTTCTGTGGACTGCTGACGGCACCTGGATCGGCGCAGTGGATGATGGCGATCTGTTTGGTACCGGCTATCCCTGGATTGCTGCCGCAGACATTGCCGATGATGGCAGTATTCTGGTCGTTATGAGCGACACACGCGCAGATGAATCCGCAGACGAAGTTCTGGTATTTAAGCTTTCCGGCTTCTGATTGTATGATCCGATATTGGAAGCAGTGGGTTCACCCACTGCTTCCGTTTCGGAGCTTTTGGTCCTTGGAGAAAAGGTTTTCTGAATGACCAAAGCTTTTTCTGCAAGGATTACCATGGATACGAATAGGAGGATGATTTTTATGCGTAAGAATCCCGGAAAATATAGAAAGTGGTACAGTGTATTTTGCACGATTCTGCTGATTGGCAGCTTGCTGCTCTCCGCCTGCGCATCGCTCCCCGGCGATCAAAAAGAAACACAGCCGACCAATTCAACAGAAGCCACGAAGGCACTGGACACAACAGAAACTGCGCAACCTGCTAATACCACCCCATCTGCTGATACAACAATACCCACCAATGCTTCGGAGGATCCCTCTCTGGCTATTTTCCGGCAGGCAATGGTTGAAACGCCCCAGCTTTTCGCCGCCGCATTCTTTGGCTATGCGCCGCAGGATGCCGATCCCTTTGCGATCATGCAGGAAGCTGCACCCCAGTTGTGTGAAGATCTGCCCTTCCTGCTTTCCATTCGAGAAGAAAATATCATGGGTACTTTCGGTTACCTGTTCTGCATCGTACCTGCGGACGAAAACGTAACGGTTGCAGTGAACCGTAGACCATGGAACCCGGAAACCGAAAGCTATGAAGAGCCGGAGGTCCTTTACCGCAGCGAAAGCGGCTCCCCGCTCCTGGTTATGTGCCCCAATGAAGACTGGATACCTGATACAGAGATCATCATCACGGATTCAAACGGCACCGTGGCAATTTGGAGTCCCTATCTCAAGCCCAGTTACCGCATTTCTGCCCTGCGCAATGAAAACGGAGAGGATCTGATCTTTGACTTTACATCCTACGACGAACTTCCTAACCCAGGCTGGAATCAGAGAATCGACAGTTCCGAATTGGTTGGCACCTGGGAACTGGCCTGGACGGAAGTGGAGGGCGACCGGAATGAGGCAGCGCCCGGTGTCTGCACCATCCAGATAACACCGGATGAAAAGGGTTTTTATCGGTTCACACTTGCAAACAAGGATTTTCCCGAGGAGGACGTCCGGGACCGAGAGTTGATCGTGGCCCCCGGCGAGCTATATCCGGGCTGTGGTAACGATCAGTGGATCGGTAAAGTGACCGAGGCAAGCGGGGATACCGTTGCCTACGCGCTCACCCTGCTGGAGGACGACACGCTTCTGCTGCAAACCTACTGGGAAATGGACGGCATGCCTTGGGTTAGCTATGGGTGGTACCAAAAGATTGATTGACCCATCATGTTGCGAAAAGGGTGCCCTAATTTTGGGCACCCTTCTGCTGGTTGTACCAGTCAAAACCTCCGGCCGGAGGTTTTGACTTTAGATTAAGAATTCTCATCTGCAATGATAAGAATTTGATAAACATTCCCGCACACTGCCCGAGGAAAGACCGCTATGCAGTATTTAGCTTATAAATTTACCTGTGTCAACTTTATGATAATAGTAGAAATCATCCTATTTTCATTATATAATACTGTTTGGCACACCTGAACCTGACGAAGGCATTTGACTTTGCGAATTTATCAGAAAGTCGCAACGACCGATTGAAACGATCATTGGATTAAGCACAAGATCAGTAGGGTTATATACATATTTTTTATCAACCTGAACTGTCAGTTATGAAAGGTATGCATATGCAAATTAAAAAATTTCGGCTGGACAAAGATTTAGAAAAGCTTGAGATATACTTAAGAAATCAATACTGCCAAAATAAGAATATGTCTTCCTGGCTTCCGCAGCGGCTTCATGATTTAATCTATCGGGTGGGTACGCAGGAGGCAGACGGGGGCAGAGAGCGATCCGTGGATTATATATTTTTGTGGGAGGAAAAGGGCGAAATTGTTGCATGCATCTTGCCAGATGGTGAAAATATTTACATAAGCATAAAAAATGGTTTTGAGTATCTTTACCCTTCCATCCTTGCCTACAGCGAGAAAGCCTGCCTTCCTCTATTCCATAAAGCAGATGATGGCTCCATAAAATTTTGGGTCGCGGCCAACGATCGTCTTACCTATATGCAAGAAATACTTCTGGATTCAGGATATACCAGATACGCGGAAGAGGACTATGATAACTATGCATATCCCTTGGAAACCTGTGTTTTCGTAGACCTGCCCGAAGGCTTTTTGCTTCTTTACGGCGAAGAATATGATAACGAAGAAAACAAGTGGAGTGCTTGCAGTTTGGGTTTTCATCCGGATTTGGAAGCTCCCGATTACAGAACCAACATGAACCCCTACATCTCCCGTAAACGCTCTTCTATGTATCAAGACAGCTTTGAATGTATTGTGATTGACAAAAATGCGCAAGAGAAAAATGATGTATGCGCTTATTGTTTCGTCTATGTTGATAAACAAACGAACGCGGCATTGATAGAACCTGTCAGCACCAGAGAAAAATATCAGCGTCGGGGTATCGGTAAAGCGATGATGCACGGAGTTATGCTCCGCTGCAAAGAAAAGGGTATTGAAAAGTGCTATGTAAATTCTTTCGGCTGGAGGAAAAAATTCTATAATGCCGCAGGTTTTTCCACAGAAGACAGTATCGGCTTTTGGCACAAAATAATTAGATAACAAATTTCCACGGGTAATATAAAGGTGTCGAAAACCCCACCGGCATGATATAGTCCCCTTAGAGTAGACACTCGAAATAACAAAAATTTCGAGACTACACTAAGGGGACTATATCATCATGCCGGGGGGATTGTGTTATTATTTTGCAAGAAACTTTCGGCGCAGCACATCATCCGCCATGTCGGCGGTGAATACACCCTGGCACTTTGCCATACTGCCGTTATTGATCCAGCGGCTGTGGGCTTCAGCGATCAACGTTTCATCCATAGTGACGCAGCATTGTGGTGTCAGCTTCTCGATCAGAGCCAAATATTCCACCTCACTGCAGCCGATTCTGTCAAGATACTCCGCTGCAAGGGCGGGAACAACAGCTTTGTTGTATTCATAAAAATCTTTCTGGAATACCGCGCAGGCAGTGCCGTGGGGGATGCCAAAGGTTTCTGTAAGCAGATAACCCATAGTGTGTGGGAAACATGTGCCGGTCACATTGATGGCCAGGCCGCCGTAGATAGAGGCACAATACAGTTTTTCGCGGGTGGCATAGTCCAGGCCGTCACAGCCTTTTTCTGCCATCATACGGAACGCGGGCAGCAGCAGGCGGATTCCTTCCACGGCGTAGCAACGGGAAATATGGTTTGCCGCGCGGCTGAAAAAGCTTTCCGCGCAATGGGCCAATACATCCACCATCGTACTGCAGGTTACCGTTGGGGGCAACGACATGGTATAATTCGGATCACCCAGCGCTAAGGCCGGGAAGATCGCTTCATGATGAAAGCTCTTTTTGCGTCCGTCGGGTGTGGTGATAACGGAAACCTTTGTCACCTCACTGCCTGTACCGGCAGTGGTTCCTACCGCGACTATTTTAAGGGGAGCGTTGGCCCAGTCAAAGGCATAGAGCTGTGCCTGGGTAAGGCCGGGATTTGCTGCCAGAACAGCAACGCACTTCGCCGCATCCAGGGCAGAGCCGCCACCGATTCCCAGAACAAAATCCGCCCCCGCAGCAATTGCTTTTTCAGCCGCGGCCATACAATCGGTAAGCTTGGGATTTTGACCGATTTCGTCAAACAGCACCCAGCGTTGTCCGTTATCTTCCAGCGCGGCGGTTACATCCTGCAATGCGCCGCTGACTTTGGCTGAGGTTTTGCCGGTTACGATCAGGCAGACGCTGCCCAATTTTGCCAGTTCCTTTGTGCTGGCGCGTACACAGCCGGCACCGGTCATCAGCTTTACAGGCATAAAAAAATTCAGATTCATTTCCATTTCCCCCTTGCTTTCTGCTTTGTATCATATCACATTTTTCTCTTTTTCACCACCTGTTTCACAAAAGAAAAGCAAAAGCCCTTGTCTTTTTTCGCCGTAAGGTGCTATAATACAAGCAACCATTCAAGGAGGTTTTTAACATGATCAGAAAAGCAGCAGAGTGCAAAAAAGAGTACCGTGAAAATATGCGTGGCGGAAGCGGTACCGTAGAAATTACCAACTTTGCGACTCCCGATGAACTGAATAACAAGGGCCGCCTGTTTGCCAACATTACCCTCAAGCTCGGGTGCAGCATCGGCTACCATGTACATGAAAAGGACAGCGAGCTGTTCTACCTGATGAAGGGCGAGGCACTTTACAACGACAACGGTGTGGAGTGTGTTCTCACCGCCGGCGATGTTATGCTCTGCCCCGCAGGTACGGGCCACGCTATTGCCAACAACGGCCAGGAAGATGTGGAAGTTTGCGCCGTCATTGTCTACGCCTGATTTAAAAAATCCGCAGGTTTCATAATTCTGAAGACCTTGTGTCATCGGTAACGGTGACCGGGGTCTTCCTGTTTATGAAAGGCAAGTAACACTTGGATAAAGAACCGGATTCCTGTCGAAACAGAGGGTTTTATTTCACAAAATATCTTGACTTTTCATGCTCTGGCTGATATTCTGTAAGGTGTAGTTTGATATTCAATGACGCTCGATACATCACAAATGATATGGATTTGAAGTTTCTGCCCGGATACCGTAAATAACCGGACTATCGATCGTGCCTGCTTCCTTTTATGCGGAGTCACGCACCGGTAGGGTTATTATGCACCTTTATCGGTGCTTTTTATTTTCGGGCAGCCTGTAAAATGTATCTTAACCCATTCAGGGTTTTTGATAAAACAAAGAAATCATTAGGAGAGAAAAGAATGAAAAAGATTATTGCACTGCTTCTCGTTCTGGTTATGGTTCTTTCTATGGCTGCTTGCGGCAAGAAGGACGACGAAACCACTAAGTTTAAGGCCGGTTTCATTTTCCTGCACGACGAGAACTCCACCTACGACCTGAACTTCCTGAACGCTGCAAAGGAAGCCTGCGAGGCTCTTGGCGTTGAGTATATGGTCAAGGTCAACATCCCCGAGTCCGAGGCCTGCTACGATGCCGCTGCTGAGCTGGTCGACGAAGGCTGCACCTACATCTTCGCTGACTCCTTCGGCCACGAGCCCTACATGATCCAGGCCGCAAAGGAATTCCCCAATGTTCAGTTCTGCCACGCTACCGGTACGCAGGCTCACACCGCCGGTGTCGCTAACTACCACAACGCTTTCGCAAACATCTACGAAGGCCGTTTCCTGGGTGGTGTTGCTGCCGGCATGAACCTCAACGAGATGATCGCTGCCGGCAAGTTCACCGCTGAAGAAGCCAAGGTTGGCTACATCGGTGCTTTCCCCTACGCAGAAGTTATCTCCGGTATGACCTCCTTCTACCTGGGCGTCCGCTATGTTTGCCCCACCGCTACCATGGACGTCACCTTCACCAACTCCTGGTATGATCCCACCCTGGAGCAGGAAGGCGCCATCAAGCTGATCAACAATGATTGCAAGCTGATCTCCCTGCACGCTGACTCCATGGGCGCTCCCACCGAGTGCCAGAACAAGGGCATCCCCTTCGTATTCTACAACGGCTCCGCCAAGGACGCTTGCCCCGACACCTACATCGTTGCTTCCTACATCAACTGGGCTCCCTACATGACCTACTCCATGAAGGCTACCATGAATGGTGAGAAGATCGATGCTGACTGGGTCGGCACCCTGGAAAACGGTGGTGTTGCTCTGAAGGATCTGAACGAATCCGTTGCCGCTGAAGGCACCGCTGCAAAGCTGGAAGAAGTCAAGGCTGCTATGCTTGACGGTTCCCTCAAGGTCTTCGACACCGCTACCTTCACCGTTGGCGGCGAGACCCTGACCAGCTACCTTGCTGACGTCGACGATATGGGCGACTTCGTTGGCGAGACCGAAGTTATTGCTGTCGGTTACTTCCACGAGTCCGAGTTCCGTTCCGCTCCCGTCTTCGATCTTAACATCGACGGCATCACCAATCTGGACGCATAATTTATCATCCATAAAGGAAAGCCCCGCATATCCGGGGCTTTCCTTATAGTGCTTCTTTTGCATAATGCTGCAAAGGGCAGCGCAGAGACGAAATATTCCCCCTGCGCTGCCCTTTGCAACATTTCAATTTTATTATATAATATTCTACATCCTATGGAACAGGAGCGTGAAGCCTTTGGACAACAAGATCGCCGCAGTTAAGCTGCGCAACATCACAAAGACTTTTGGCAGCGTTGTCGCCAACGACAAGGTCTGGCTCGACATTTACAAGGGCGAAACCCTTGCTCTGCTGGGCGAAAATGGCAGCGGTAAGACCACCCTTATGAACATGCTTTCCGGCATCTACTTCCCCGACGAGGGAGATATATTCATAAACGACCAAAAGGTGGTCATCCGCTCCCCCAAGGACGCCTTCAGCCACGGCATCGGCATGATCCACCAGCACTTCAAGCTGGTTGACGTGCTCACCGCCGCTGAGAACATTGTCCTCGGCCTTGAGGAGAAGCTGGATCTTAAGGAAGCCTCCCGCAAAATCCGTGAGATTTGCGAGCTTTACGGCCTTGACGTTGACCGCGCACACCAGATACATCATATGTCCGCTGCCGGCAAGCACCCTGTTGAGAT
>JAZURG010000106.1:0-4193 GCA_045606145.1 Faecousia sp. | reverse complement strand
CAGTACCAGACCCGCAGCCCGGTTCAGCGTCTTTTCTTCCACCTTGTTGGCAAACTTGGAAGAACCAACAGCACCGATGGTACACATAACGGTAACAACGATGCTGGGAATCAGCGGCGTATTTGCGCCCATCGCCACATGGCTGACTGCACCAGTCAGAGCCACCAGCATCATCACAAGGCTGGAAGTACCAACCGCCAGCTTGGTATCCATGCCCAACAGCATGGTCAAGACCATCAGCATCAGAACACCGCCTGCGCTGCCCATGAAACCGCACTCCATGCCGATCAGGAAACCCAGAGCCAGAGCGATAATACCTTTTTTCTTCGCCTTCTTTTCTTCGGCAGCAGTTAGATTATCTTCCTTCTTCTTGGAAGGAAGGAAAAACTTTACTGCCATGATCAGATTGCTGACGATCACAATGTAGCTGATACCGTTTTCGGACACCATACTGAACAAGTATCCCAGATAACTGCCCACCACGGCACCAACAAAGGACACGATGGCAACGGGCATACCCCGTTTGATATCCATGTTTCCGTTCTTATAGAACGTCCAGGAAGTAACCATGGCCGAGGGGACGTTGGCAATCAGTGCCAGAGTAGTGGCATCATAGCCAGCCCAACCGCAGGCACCGCAGAGGATGGGGGTAAGTACCATTGCGGCAGTCAGTCCTGCCATACCGGTGAGGACACCACCGGCCAAACCTGCCAGAATATAAATTGCATACATCATGTTTATTTCTCCATTTCCAGATTGTTAATGGTTTCATATACTGCCTGCGCGATTCCTGCAGCACCTTCATTGCTGGGATGAACGCCATCCTTGGCAAACCACTCAGGATGCTGCGCTGTCAGCGCATGGATATCCACCAGCGGATACCCTCTTTCCTCTGTAATCTGACGGATCACCTCAGCGATCCTATTTACTACCTCCGGCTGAATGTCGTGGTTGGTTACACCCTCTGTTTGACCATCCAGGAAGAATGCGGAAGGAATGGTACACAGAACGATCTTTGCATCCCCATAGCTGTCCAGAAGCTGCAGGAGATCTTCCCGGAATGCGTTTTCATCGATCCAGTTTTCCGGTTTGGAGTCATTGGTTCCCATCATAAATACGACGATATCGCCGTTGTATGCAAGGCTTTCCTGATAATGCTTAAGCGTTGCATAGGGTCTGTCTGCACTGCTTTGAACCGCAAAGCTGCTGACACCATAATTGTTTACATGGTAGCTTTCGCCCAGCATACTTTGCAGAAGCGCAGGATAGGTGTTGTTGGGCCAGCTGCTGGTTCCATGTCCGTAGGTTACACTGTCACCAACGCAAGCTATCTTGATTTGACCTTCCCTGGCCTCAGATGTGTTTGCGATACCGGACATACCGTTCCGGTACAGGTACACAAAGCCAATTCCAATCATCATCACCAAAGCCAACACAAGAACCATGAGTATCCGCACCGCCTTTTTCATCTTCATTTTCGATTCTTCCCTTCTTTTTGTACATTTGTCGGATTTTCGCCAATATTGTTTCCTTTGTTTAATTGGAACAAAATGCTATTGCAAATATCCGTCGGTTTTAGTATATTATAGACGAAAGCTATGTACAATCATCATATTTTGCCGCTTTGATGAAATTCCAACAGTTAGGTCAAAAGTATTGTTTTTCGTGGAGGTTATGATCTATGGCAGAAAGAAGAGAATACCGCAGCTCCGCCCGATCCCGCAGGATGATCCGGGAAGCCTTTATGGAACTGCTGGATGAAAAGGAATTTGGAAAAATTACGGTAACCGATATTGTAAACCGCGCCGATCTGAACCGCTCCACATTCTACGCTCATTATCCGGATGTAAGCGGCATTGTGGAAGAGATCCAGGATGAGATCATCAACAGGAATATGGAAATGATCCGGGCAGTAAAGTATCGTAACATACTGAAAGATCCCATGCCGTACTTAAACAGCATCTGTGTTACACTGGAAGAAAACATGAAGCTGTATTCAAAAATGGGACATACCGCAGAGGTTCACCTGCATTTGGATAAATACCGCAGGCTGATGGCTCAGGATATTATGAGCCATCCGGAAATTCCCGATGAAATCAAAAATGCTCCCTTCTTTGAGGTACGAATCCATTTCTTTGTGGGCGGTATTATGAATACCTACCAGCAGTGGGCAGAGAATAAGACAAAATGTACGTTAACTGAGATCTCACAGGAAATCGCAAGTCTGATCCAAAAATCAGCAAGCGACCTGATGGATGCTCCCTGGCTGAAATAAACAATTTGCCCCGTTTTGTTGTTCTTTCGCCAAAACGCCAAACATTGTTTGTTGTGTGAAAAAAACTGCTTTGCTATACTGAACCCAGAAAGGAAGTGGTATAGATGGCAGAAAAACGAGTTTACCGCAGTGTGCTTCGGTCAAAGAGAATGATACGGGATGCGCTTCTGCATCTTTTGGATCAAAAGAATTTTGAACA
This sequence comes from Faecousia sp., assembly GCA_045606145.1. Taxonomy (GTDB): domain Bacteria; phylum Bacillota; class Clostridia; order Oscillospirales; family Oscillospiraceae; genus Faecousia. The sequence goes on along the minus strand of JAZURG010000106.1, from coordinate 1,719 downwards.
GATCACCATATCCGACATTGTCAAACAGGCAGATTTGAACCGATCCACTTTCTATGCCCATTATTCCAGCATTGGTGCAGTGATCGATGAAATACAAACGGAATGGATTCGCACAAGCACGGAAATGATCGGAAGTCTTTCCTGTAAGACGATCCTGAACGATCCGGTTTCTTGCCTGAATGTAATTGGAAAAGCATTGGCTGATTTTACCGAGCTGTCTTCTCAAATGAACTGCGGAACAAATCTGACAGGTTATATGGAAAAATACAAGCAGGCATTGGTGGCAGAGATTTCTTCCCGTCAGGAGATTCCAGAGTTGATCCGCAATTCACCGGCTTTCAAAAGCAGGCTCCATTTTATAATCGGCGGCATTATGACAGCCTACCAGCAGTGGGCTATGGGAGAACTGGATTGTTCTTTGGAGGAAGTATCTATGGAGATTGCGGTTCTGATCCACCCATACTTTCTGGAATTACTGGATGCAAAACCGTCAAAATAATCAATTTATTCGGGTCTGTCGGACTTTCGACAGACCCGCTTTCATTGATTGTTGTCCTAACTTTTTTCTTTTGTTATACTGAAAATGTAAGGAAACAAAAAAACAAGCATTATGAAGGGAGAATTTTTCATGGCACTGCCTAAGATCACCTTCGCCGGAGGCGGCGAGCGGGGTCAGTATCTGACTCACAAATCCAATGACACCACCATCCGTTTTGTTTTGAATTATCCCGGCATCGTGGATGCAGATGTGCTGCGAGCCGCAACCAAAGCACTGGTGGAATCTGTGGATGTTCTGCACAGCACCTTTTTTGTAGACCCTAATGTGGCCTATTGGAAGGTCAATGAGGAAATGGACGAAAACAACTATTTCCACTATATCCGCACAGAGGGTGATCCTGCGGTCACTGCCTACTCCCTGTCCCTGCTGCCTGTTTACCATGAAGATAAGGTACAGCTTCGTGTGGAACTGGTCCAGAGTGAAACCGCAAGCTCTGTGTTAGTCAGCATCAGCCATCTGTGCGTAGATGGCGGTGATGGAAAGTATCTGCTGGGCAAGCTGATGGAAGCCTACAATATGATTCTGGAAACCGGGTCTGCGGATGCTCTGGAAGTGAAAAACGGAAGCCGTGCTCCGGAAAAGGTTTATAAAACCGTAAGCATCAAGGAAGCGAAAAAGCTGTTTGCCATGCCCGGCGGTGGTCTGAAGGCCACCAGTGCATATCCATTCCCCACAGAAGATACCGGTATGTGCCGGGAAGTCCACACAGTCATTCCCAGAGAAATCATGTCTGCTGCCCGGAAAAAGGCAAAGCTGATCGATGCTTCTGCCAATGATCTGTTGCTGGCTGCCTGTTATCAGGTTTACGCAGCTTTCCCGGAGGTGGATGCCACCCAGCCCTGCAGCATTTCCTCCATGATGGATCTTCGGCGGCATTGTGTGGATGGGGAATCCGAGGGCCTGTGCAATATGTCCGGCGCTCTGCCTACCGCAATGCTGGATGGTGTCCCGGAAAACTTTGCTGACACCCTTTCCCAAATCGCTCAGCAGACCAACGCAGTCAAGGATGATCCCCTGGCTGGTCTGACCGGCCTGCCCATCCTTCATGGCATCGCCCGTGGTATCCCGGTCTGGATGCAGATGATGTTTGCGGAAAAAGCCTACGGTGCAATGCCTGTTGGCCTGACCAACTTAGGCAATCTGAAGTGCCAGGATCATGC
>JAZURG010000105.1:0-18554 GCA_045606145.1 Faecousia sp. | reverse complement strand
TTCGGCATCCTGCGGAATATCTTCATCCCTCTGTCCATTCCTGCCCTGGCTACCATTACCCTGTACTACGCTGTTTATTACTGGAATGACTGGTTCAATGCTCTGATCTATATGAAGTCTGCGAACTATCCGGTTATGATGATTCTGCGTAACTTGGTGGTGGGTACCACGCAGATGAATGGCAGCACCGGTGGTAACGAGATGGATACTGTCTCTATTGCCATGAAGTGTGCTGTTATCGTCACTTCTTCTGTTCCCATCATTGTTCTGTATCCCTTCCTTTCCAAGTACTTTGTTAAGGGCCTGACTGTTGGCGGCGTTAAGGGTTGATTCAAAAAAATCTGCGCTGAAACAGGACCTCCTGTCTCAGCGCAGATATTTTTATAATAGCCGGTAGGTATCGTTGCTGTCGATTCGGTGGGACGAAGTCTTGTCCTGACTTTTTTCCAGATTCACGGAAACCGAATCATAATCCTTGTGTGCCACCGCGGTGAACAGCGCATCGATTACCATCATCTGTGCCAAACGGCTGCTCATGGCGGCGCTTCGCATGGTAATTTCCGGGGCGGAGAGATACAGCACGGTGTCTGCGTTCGTAGCGAGCAATGTTTTTCCGTATTTGGTCAGTGCAATGGTAGGGGTGTTATTTTGCTTGGCGATGGACAGAATCTCCAGAATCTCCTTTGTCTTACCGGACATGGAGATCAGAACCGCCACATCCTGTTCCGTCATGCTGGATGCGTAGGTCAGACGAACGTGATGATCCAGGCTGAAATAGCAGTTTTTGTTGATACGCATCAGCTTGCTCTGCAGGTCTTCACCTACAAGGCCGGATGCACCTGCGCCGAAGATCCGCACGGTTCTGGCATTTAGAATCATTTGGGCCGCGCTTTCCAGGGCGTCGGGATCCAATATTTCAGCGGTGTCCTGAATGGCACGGATGCTGTTAAGCTTAATGCTCTCTATCAGCGTTTCCATGTTCTTGATTTCCCGGATATCCGCAAAGGGTTCTGTCACAATATCATCGGTCTTCTTGTGCATTTGGGTGAACAGAGCTTTTTTCAGCTCCTTAACACCCTGGAATCCGATGGCTTTGCAAAAGCGAACCCAGGCAACCTTGCTGACACCTGCCTCCTCGGCCAGTGTGGCAATGGGAAGATTAAATACTTTCTCTACGTTGTGAAGAAAGTAGTCGGCAACCTTTCTCTCCGCGTTGCTCAATGAGTCATAGGTACTGCGAATACGCAGTTCAATGGATGTCATAAAAAAACTCCTTATAATTCGCATCCTGTGATTCGGTACTAAAACTATGATGAAACTAATTTACAGAATACAGATGCCATACTGATATTATTTTACATCAGCATGTATATTTGTCAATATAAATTCCTAAATTTCTGTGTTTTTCTTTTATTAAAATAAAAAATTATTGCAGAGTTTGAAATAAATTTACGGCTTTTTATATATTTTATTCAGGAGGTTATTTTATGACTATCAAGGAAAAAATCGGACAGCGCCTGATGACCGGATTCCCCGGAACGGAAATGTCGGAGGAATTCCGTCAGGCTGTCCGGGAATACAAGATCGGCAATGTGATCCTGTTTAAGGAAAATATCCGGGACTGCGCCCAGCTGAAGCAGCTGTGCAGTGACCTTCAGGATTTCATCCGTAAGGAGACCGGCCACGGTGCATTCATTGCCATCGACCAGGAGGGCGGCGTTGTTACCAGACTGAAGGAGGATGCTGTCAACATTCCCGGCGCTATGGCGTTGGGCGCCTCCGGTGACCCGGAAAATGCTTACCGTGCCGGTGTGCTGATCGGGCGGGAGCTGCGTTCCCTGGGTCCCAACTTCAATTTTGCCCCTTCCGTGGATGTCAATTGCAATCCCAAGAATCCTGTAATTGGTGTGCGCAGCTACGGCGATGATCCCGTTGCGGTGGGCCGTTTCGGTGCCCGTGCCATTCAGGGCTTCCTGGATGGCGGCGTGCTGAGCACTGCCAAGCACTTCCCCGGCCATGGAGACACGGACCTGGACTCCCATCTGGCCCTTCCCTGCGTGGATAAGTCCATGGAGCAGCTGGAGCAGATGGAGCTGATTCCCTTCCGGGCAGCGGTTGCCGCCGGTGTTCCTGCGGTCATGACCTCCCACATCCTCTATCCCCAGATTGAGCCTGAAAATATACCTGCCACCATGTCCAGACGGATCATGACCGGTATTCTCCGGGAAAAGCTGGGTTTCCAGGGCATCATCGTCAGCGATTGCATGGAAATGGCTGCCATCCGGGCCAACTACGGTGTTTCCGAGGGTACTCTTGCTGCGTTCAAGGCCGGTGTGGACCTGGTGGAAATCACCCATCATCCGGTGTGGTGCTGTGAAGCAGCCCAGAGAATTCTGGATGCAGCAGAAAACGGTGAGCTGAATATGGAAGAGTTTGAGGCCAGCGTTCAGCGGATCCTGGATGCAAAGAAGAAGTGGATCGATGATATGGAAGCCTGCGCATTTGACTTTGCTGCTGCGGCTGAGGAAAGCCGCCAAATGATGGAACAGACCGTAACCCAGGTTGCCGCACCCCCTGCGGGCTTCTGCTTCAGCGAAGATCCCCTTTGCATCGGCTGCGAGGCATACCGGACATCCCTGGTGGGCAATGTGGACGAAGAAAAGGGCAATCCCTTTGGAATCGCCATTGCCGAGGCACTGCACGGCACCTGCGCCGATATGAACCGTAACCCTTCCGGGGAGGAGATTGCCCGTCTGGCAGCCCTTGCCCAGCAGCATGGCTCCGCAGTGGTAGGTGTTTTCAATGCTGTCAGCAATCCCGGACAGATGGAACTGGTCCGGGCCCTGGCAGAGAAGAATATCCCCACGGCCGTTGTTGGCCTGCGGGCACCGTATGATCTGCGGGAGCTTCCCGAGGGCGTCTGGGGATTCGTTGTCTATGAATATAGCCGGGAGAGTGTCCGGGCTGCAGCAAAGGTCCTCACAGGCGAATTGATCCCCGCAGGCAAACTGCCTGTCCACCTGTAAGATAAAACAAAGAAATTCCAGGCTGATATAAAGGCTGGTCAAAAGGCTATCCCCCCAACGCATTGCGTTGGGGGGATTTTCTGGCGCAGAATTGTGGTATAGGGACGGGCTGTGGCGAATAAGGTGGCTTTGGAGGTGATGATCCATGCTGAGCGCGGCATGGCTGATGATGAGTACGCTGCTGTACTCACTGCAATTGTCAACAGGCTCCTTCCCCAAACCCCTGACCCGGGAGGAGGAACGCCATTATCTTACCTTAAGCGCTGCCGGAGACCTGGAGGCGCGAAATGTCCTGATTGAACGAAATCTGCGCCTGGTTGCCCATATCATGAAAAAATATTATGCCACAGAGTCAGATCAGGAGGACCTGATCTCTATCGGCACAATTGGTCTGATCAAGGGAATCACGACCTTTGACGCATCGAAAGGCGCCCGGCTGGCCACGTATGCTGCTCGGTGTGTGGAAAATGCTATCCTATCACCAGAGACTTTAACGACCAGCAGCTTGCACCCCAAGGCCGAAAACGCCCCGATTGGCGCATTCTGGACCGGATTTCAGCGGATTTGTACATACTTTGTCAGACACAGAATTCGCATGTGAGGTATGTACCCCTATATATACATAGTTTCGTACTGTATGCCCCACGGAAGATTCTGGAAGCAACTCAATTCAATCAGCGGTACCGCAGATATGAGGATATTCAGAATGTACCGGACAGGCTCCGGTGGTGCAGACACAGCCGTGGCCTAATGCAGGCAGAAGTGGCGAAGTTGGCGGGAGTGACCAGAGCGGTATACATCGATATAGAATGTGGTGTAACCCAGCACATCCCATTGGAAATGGTGCAATGCCTTTCATCATTCTATGGGATCCCCATGACAGATTTTTTGGACGAGTTCAATCAATTCCTTTATGATGGGCAAGGCAAACGTATCCGGGCCTATCGGGAATCCTTTGGCTTGGGCAAGAAACCCTTTGCAAGGAAAATGGGAATCCCGGTTAACTGCTTGCGAGAATGGGAGGACGACAAAAAGGTAATTAGCATAAAGTGTTGGGAACGATATTTCAAGGGCAGAGCATAAAATTGATAATAGTAATTGACAAATAAGCATTGTTTGGTTATGATGAACTAAATACATAATGTTGATGTCTTGTTTGACAAATAATGTTGGAGCGAGGCAATGCAATATGTTATATGTGCTGCGTGTGACCTCCGCATGAGCTTCAAAAAATCAGGTAACTGTGCTTGGAGTAGGGTCAAAAGCAAGAGATGTCTATTTGCACGTAGATTGTCGGGAGTGTATTATAAAGCGCACTCACTTACTTTCAACAACGAAAGTAAGTGAGTGCGCTTTTTTGTTTTGAGGGAAGGTGGTTCAGATGGATTTCTAATACGCGAAGGATAAAAAGTGAGAGATGCAATATATCAGTTATCTAAAACAGGAGGTTATTTTGTTGCATGATTATGATTTTTAGCGGTTGTAATGACCGCATCCAAAAGCTCAAGCTTTTGACTTGTGGGGCAGTGCAGTGCTTTCAGTCGCTGATTCACCGCTGCGGCATGGACATCGGATACCCGTCTTGCCAGTTCTTTTTTTCCTTCTTCTGTTTTGGGGTAATACACGATCAGATTGATCGGCGCCATTTTTCGGATAACGGTCACCTCCCCGGGGTATTGCCCTTCAAATTTTTGGATAACCTTATGTCAAATCCTGTCAAACTCGGTCATATCGAAAATTCGTTTGTAAAATGTTTACAACAGATGAAAAATGACCTGTTATAATGGATTTATCTTTCGTATCCTTGTATTTGAATTATAAAGGAAATGTACTTATCTTTCATTGAACGCTAATTGAGCGAAAATTGATTAAAAGGAAGTGAAATAATGAATCGTCTTGATTTTGCATCGGTGATGACAGTTTTGCGCCGGAATATCAACGAGGATCTGTGTCCCAATCAGCTGGAACTGGTGGAAACCCTGTTTTGCGATATGGGTTCCAGTCCGGAATCCTGCATGGAATTTGACAACGGCCTGGTATGCCGGTGGATCAACGGTCTGGCGAAGCTGAGTCCGAAAATCACGGCACATTACCAGGAGAATCGCAATCAGCGAAAGCTGGCCCGCACCATTCAGAACCGCATCCTGCCCATGATGCCGGACAGCGCCATGGCGGTGCAGGAACTGTACGACCTTCTGATGCAGGCTCCTAATGTGTCACCTCAGAAGAAAGCGGAACTGTCAGACGGTTTTTCCTTCGAGGACAACAACGATGAAGCAGTGTTTATCACCGACATCCTCTGCTTCGCCATGCAGCTGCGGTTTGAAAAGCGGGATGTGCGTTCCAAGCAGCTTCTGACACCGGGCAATCTTTCTCCCGCTGTCCGGGACTTCATTTTTGACAGTGATATGCCAAAGCCTTGCCGCTGGTTTGTGGGAAGGGAACAAGAGTTGGCGCAGCTCCACGAACTGCTGCTGGATCACAGCAAGGTGTTTCTTCATGGAATCCCCGGTATCGGCAAGAGTGAACTGGCGAAGATGTGCGCCAAACAGCACAGCAAGGAATACACCAACATTCTGTACATGAACTATGTGGGTGATCTGAGGCAGAATATTATCGATATGGATTTTGCAGACGATCTTCCGGAAGAATCCGATGAAGCTCGGTTCAAACGGCATAACCGCTTCCTTCGCAGCTTACGGGAAGACACTCTGATGATCGTGGACAACTTCAATGTGACTAGGGATCAAGACGAGTTCCTGGATGTGATGCTGAAATACCGTTGCAGAATTGTATTCACCACCCGCAGCCGATATGAAAATCAGATTTCTCTGGAAGTCAAGGAACTTGCCGTGGATACACTGCTTGCACTGATGGGACAGTTTTATGATGCAGGAAGAAAGAACGGCCTTTTGGAGGAAATGATCGGTCTGCTGCACGGACATACCTATGCGGTGGAACTGGCGGCACGGCTGTTGTCCAACGGTATGCTGAAACCCAAGGCTCTGCTGAAAAAGCTGCAGGAGGAAAAGACTGCTATGGATGCCGACGATAAGATCGGCAGCGCCAAGGATGGAAGAAATAAGAAGGCCACCTACTATGATCATATTCACACCCTGTTCTCCCTGTACCGTCTGTCCAAGGGCGAACAGGAGATCATGCGCTGTCTGATCTTTATCCCCTCCAAGGGTATATCCGCCCGGAGATTTGGCAGCTGGCTGAAACTTAGAAACTTAAACAAGGTCAATGACCTGATCGAAATGGGCTTTGTTCAGCCGGGAAATGACCGCTATATTTCTCTGCATCCCATGATCCGGGAGGTTGCGGTGGAGGAGCTGAAACCCTCCGTTCAGAACTGCCGCACCATGTTGGACAGCCTGCAGGAAATCAGCCTGCTCCATGGCATCGAAATGCCGGGATACAGACAGTTCTTCCAGACCGTAGAGAGCATCATTGCCTTGATTCAAAAGGATGATGTACCGACTTACCTGCTGTTCCTGGAAAATGTCTTTGAGTACATGGAGAAATACCGCTACGAGCCAGGGATGAATGCCATTATCAGCGAACTGGAACGGTTTGTGGCAGATGGAAGCGGCACGAATCTCGATCAGGCACATCTGCTGGAATGCCGGGCAGCCTGTGAAAAGGACGTTGCCAAGGCAGTTCAGCTGACCCAGGATGCCCTGTCCCTATTGGGTGATATTACGAAGGAGAATGCCCACTTTGCCTCCAATCTCCATTCCAATCTAGGCGCACTTTACCACAATCAGCTGAAATACGATCTTGCCCAGCTGCACATGGAACAGGGAATCGACTTGCTGGAAGCCTACGGCCTGACCGGCTGCCATGACAGCATTACCCAGATCAATAATTACGCCGTGCTTCTGACCGACTTGGGAGAAGCACAGCGGGGCTATTCTGCAGTGATGAAGTTGGGCAGAAAGGTAAGAGAACTGAACTCGGATCAATGTTTGGACTATGGCTTGATCCAGCAGACCCTTGGCACAATCAGCTTGGTTCAGGGAAATGTTCAGCAGGCCAATGTCCACTTGAATAAAGCGATGGCGATTTTTGAAATGGTCTTTGAGGATGAACCGATGTTGTTGGAACAAAAGCGGCAGGAATTGGAGTGTATGGCAATTCCTGCGTTGCAGAATATCATAAAAATGCTTGCATAATGAATTTCGGAGGGAAGTCCCAACCATAGGATTTCCCTCCTTCTTCTTGCCCGTGTTCCTCAATAAAATTGCCGCACTACTGAAAAACAGTGGTGCGGCAACTTTGCGATTGAATTAGCGTTCTTTTGGGTAACGCATGGTACGGCTGTCCCGAATTGTACCGGACCAGTTCAGTCCAAAGCCGAAATCATAGGAATTGCCTGTGGAATCCACATAGGGGATCATATCCAGAGGAGCGTCTTCGCAGTGCGCTTCCACAGTTTCCATATTCCTGGGCAGCTGCACAGGGAGCAGGCCGCTGGGTTCTGCGTTTCCGGAGAGAATGGTGAGGATTGCTTCCTGCTGGACGCCGAAATCTACCAAAATGGCATCGGCAGCAGACTCCAGTTCTGCCAGCACACAGGGATTCTGCATCCGCACCACAACGATCACCGGTTTTTCGCCCATTGCCTTCCGGGTGTCCAGCACCAGATCCAGATCCTTCTCGTTGGCGGGAGTACAGGTTTTTCCACGATAGCTGCGGTTGGGAGAATCCGCTTCCCGGAAGTCGCCCTGACCGATGCTTTCTGCCCGGGCAGTATGTGCGGTATAGGGGCGGTACTGGAGGGAGATGGGAATGTACCCATCTTCTTCGGTATAGCCGCCGTCGGTCAATGGGCTGTCGATACACACAAGGGCAAAGTCCGCATCCTCCGGACATTCTGTCCAGTCGTAGTATTTTTCCACCACATCCTTCGCCATACCGGGAATGTTCATGGCGGGCATCATGGTGCGGAAGAAGGTCTTTCTCTCACCAATGGTTCTGCCGGGAATGTATACCTTTTTCCGTTCCCGAATGGGCAGCACATCCTTGTTTTTCAGAAGGACCAGGGATTTTATCTGTGCTTCGAAGCCGGCTTCACAGTGATCCCGGCAGCCTACAATTTTCTGACTTTCTTCGGGATCCAGATAAGGATTTTCAAACAATCCGCAGCGGAAGGAACCGGTCAGCAGCCGGGCAGCGCTTCTGCGGAACCGGGCCAGCATGGCATCCTCGCCGTATTTTTCACAGCCTAAGCGGTAGGCTTCCAGTATGGGCAATACATTATTGTTGCCGCCAAACTGATCCACGCCGTTTTCCAGGATCCGCAGGTGCCGTTCCGCTTCGCTTAAGTTTTCGACACCATAGCAGCGGCTTCCGAAAGAATCCATCCTTGGATCAGGATCGGCGGTAATATGCCAGTCAGTGCAGACGACACCTTCGAAACCGGCCTGCTCCCGGAGCATATCCTGAATGATGAATTTGCTGTAGCTGTTGCCCACATTGTCGCCGCTGGGATCCATGTTCCAGGTAACGGTATAGTAGGGCATGATGGAAGCTGCTTTTCCTGTAGGGCCGTCCAGCCGGAAAACACCTTCGGTAAAGGGTTTCAGATGGGTGGCCTCCTGACCGCCGGGATGGACAGCGAACTTGCCGAAGGGGTAGTGGGCATCCCGTCCGGCTTCGCAGGGACCGCCGCCGGGCCAGTGCTTGGCCATGGTGGCAACGCTGCCGCTGCCCCAGCCGCCGTTTTGCTCCGGGTCAGACTGCATTCCGTCACAGTAGGCCCGGCCCATGTCAGCAACCAGCTGAGGATGGGCACCGAAGGTGTCCGCGATCCGCAGCCAGCGGGGTTCCGTTCCGATATCCACCTGGGGGGACAGGGCAGTGGCAATGCCCAGAGCCCGGTATTCCTTGCTTATGATGGAGGCATATTCCCGGCACAGCTCGGGATCGAAGGTGGCGGCAATACCCAGACCCTCCGGCCAGGCACTGGTCTGGCCGCCGCCGGATTTGTACTCGGCACCGGCAGAGGAGGCACCGTTTCGTGGATCGGAGCTGATGTTGACAGGAATGCCGTGGGGCTGGTCTTCTGCGAAGGCCTGCATTTCGTTGTTCCACAGCGCAGCGGTTTTCGCATCCTTCAAAAGCATAGCCAGCACATGTCGCAGATGATCCTCTTTCAGAAATTTCTTCTGCTGATCCGTCAATGCCCAGGCTTCCGCACCGCTTTCCTCGAAGGATTTTCCGTCATAGGTAGCCTGAAAGGGACTTCCGGCAAAAAAGGGAACCATTTGATGGCTGCTGTACATCATCAGACCGGCGATTTCCTCAACACTGAGCCGCTGCGCCAGATCCTGTGCCCGTTCTTCCGGAGATAGCCGCCAGTCTTCATAGGGAAGCAATTTTCCGGTGCCTTCCAGATCTTTAAAGTACAGGCCATCCTGCCGGATCAGCTTTGCGGTAGACAGACCAAGCTTGGGACCGTTTGGATTGGTCACATAGGTGATGTTCATAATGTGCTCTTTCCTTCCTTTTTTCTTTCATTATACTGTTTCGGCTTGTGCTTTGTTGTATCGTGTGATACATTGTAGTTAGTTTTTTTTGAGGAGGCTGGTCATGACAAAATTACACGACGGTACATTATGGAAACAATTCCAGAGGGAATGGAATATTGAGCATATTTTCACAGACCCAGACCTGCCGTTTCAGTTTTACAGATACCGGGAAGGAGAGTCTCTGCTAACAAAGAACCCGTTGAACCGCTGCGTCAAATTTGTACTGCGAGGCACATTTCGTATTTATACCATCACACCGGATGGGCGTGAGTATGTGATCTTTCAGGGGCACAGACAGGAATTGATCAGCCAGTGGCATGTTGGCGCGGAACATTATCAGATCGTCTATGTGGATGCGGTTACGCCTGTTATTACAGCGGAGCTGTTGTTGGACACCTGCGGGGAGCGCCTTATGGAGGATGCCAAATTTCTGCGGTTTCTCTTGACACAAATTTCTTCCGCATACCGGGAATTTGCCATGGAGGTAATTTACCAGGAAGAAACTGTTGAAAAACGTCTGATTTCTCTGCTGGAAAGGGTTCCGGAGCATTGCTTTTCCGGTGTGGAAGAAATGGCAAAGCGTCTGCACTGCAGCCGCAGCCAGCTGCAAAAGGCGTTGCACATCCTGGTTTCTTCCGGAAGGATTCAGCGTACTCAAAAGGGCTGCTACCAAATGATTGAATTGGGATCTGCGAAGCAAAAAAATTGCATGGGAAATGATGAAAAATACAATTGATACTAATATTGAATTGGAGCGAAGTCCCGATGTTGGGATTTCGCTCCTTCTTTTTTGTCAATTCCCGCTCAATTTGCGTTCAATGTCATAACCACCTCTTTTTGCTATGATTTTGGTGTCGAAGGAAACACGACAGCCAATCTGCAAAAGGAGGTTATTTTTATGGGAATGGGGGTGAGCACATGACGAGGAATTTACATAAAGACAGTCCAATTCCGCCTTACATGGCATACCCTAGATTTCTGCTGAGCATGGATCTCAGCGAAACAGCGAAGCTGGTTTATGTCCTGTTGCTGGACCGGGCAAGACTGTCTATGAAAAATGAGGGATGGGAGGATGAAAACGGTCATGTGTTCATCCACTACACGGTTGGAGCGTTGGCGGAAGCCACAGGGAAATGTGAGATGACCATTAAGGATTCTCTGAACAAGCTGGAGCTTCATGGTCTGATTTACAGACAACGGCAGGGCGCAGGGAAACCCAACAAGATTTATGTCCGGGTACAGACAGAAACCTGTCCCTCCGGTGGGACAAGTTTTGTGCCTCAGACGGACAGAAAACTGTCCACAAGTAATAAGCAGAGAAATAACAAACCAAAAACAATCAGGAATTACGATTACGAGGAGGGAGAAAGTTTATGATTTCCATTTCCACACAGGTGGAACAGATTATTCAGCCGGGATTGCTCCGGGAGGACGAGTATCTGGAAGAAGAAAGCAAGCTGATCTATTGCAGCATGTGCGGTACGCCACGACAGAAACGGTTGGAGGTGCTGGGCAAAATCTATGAGCCCCGCTGCCGCTGTGGCTGCCAGCAGGCAGCCTATGAACAGCAGGAGCGGGAACGAAAGCAACGGGAGTTTCTGGATTTGGTTTCTAAAAATCGCAGCGTGGGTCTGCCGGACCCGGAGCTGCGGCGGCACACCTTTGAAAATGATCTTGGATACAACCAGGAGCAGATGAAAAAGGCAAGGCAATTCGTAGCGAACTGGGATGCCTTCCGCAGTAAAGCCATGGGGCTTCTTTTCTGGGGCTATGTGGGGACTGGCAAAAGCTACATTGCCGGGTGCATTGCCAATGCGCTGCTGGACAAGGGTGTGCCGGTGATGATGACCAACTTTGCAAGACTTCTGAACAAGCTGACCGATATGTACTCCGGTGACCGGAATGCCTACATCGACAGCTTCAACGCCTACCCTCTGCTGATCATTGATGACCTTGGCATCGAACGAAATTCTGAGTTTGCCAGGGAGCAGGTGTTCCATATCATCGACAGCCGCTACCGCAGCCAGCTGCCCATGATCGTGACCACCAATCTGACGCTGAAGGAATTGAAAGACCCGGAGGACTTAGCACGGGCCAGAATCTATGACAGGGTGCTGGAACGGTGTGTGCCGATCCTGGTTAACGACCAGAATGTGCGGAAGCTGATCGCGGCCCAGAACATTTCCATGGCACAAAAATTATTGGGAGGGGAGGTGGCAGTATGACGGAACAAGAAAAGAAATTGCTTCAAGCGAAACACCGCATGGAGGAAGCGGAAGCACGGAACCGGAAGAAGGAACGAAGCCTCAGAACCCGGCGGCTGATCCAGGAAGGTGCGATTTTGGAGAGCGTATTTCCCCAGGCACAGCACATGGATTTGGAAGCGCTGAAAGCGATTCTGGAACAGCGATTGGGTACGAAAGAAACAAATAACGGGGGCTGAGAACGGGCGTAGGCTTCCCGAAGGGCGCACTTACTCACCACTGCCCCGTAAGGGGCAGCGGTGGTAGCCTTTGGCCCGTGCGTTCTGCGAAGCGGATGCGGTTCCTGTGGGAACCTCCGGTCAATTCTGCGAGCCATCATTGACCGCACAGTTGGCACTTCTGCTTGTAGCAGAGATTGCTGCATCCAGCACCAATCCAAGCAGTTCCTGCCCGCGCCAACTGTCTGAGAAAAACTTCCCCGGGAAGCTTTTCTCAGCAAGGGAGCCTTGATTCAGGGCTCCCTGTTCTTTTCAAAAAGAACCAAAACAAGAACGACGAAAGGAGGAAAAACGAGAATGGCGATTTATCATTTGGAAGCAAAGGTCATCAGCCGGGGAGCAGGGCGCTCTGCGGTAGCGGCTGCAGCCTATATGAGCTGCTCCCAAATTCTAAATGACTATGACGGGGTGCAGCATGACTACACCCGAAAACAGGGCCTTGTCTGGCAGCAGATATTCCTCCCGGAATATGCGCCAGCCGAGTGGTCAGATCGGGGAACGCTTTGGAATGCCGTGGAGGAAAACGAGAAAACCAAGGACAGCCGGTTGGCACGGGAGTTCGTTGTGGCCTTACCCATTGAGATGGGGGAAGCGGAATGGAAAAGCCTACTGACGGAATTTATCAAAGATAATTTCGTTGCAGACGGAATGTGTGCAGATGTCTGTATCCACGATACAGACGGACATAACCCCCATGCTCATATCATGGTGACAGTCAGGCTGCTGGACGAAAAAGGTAAGTGGCAGTATAAGACGGAAAAAGAATATCTCTGCGTCCGGGATGGCGAGGAAAAGGGGTTCACCAGCGCAGAGTTCAAACAGTCCCAAAGGGAAGGCTGGGAGAAGCAGTACCAATACAAGGTGGGCAGAAAAAAGGAATATATGGCTCCCTCTGCTGCGGAGGCGGCGGGTTATGAACGGGCATCCAAGACACCCAAAAGCACCCGCTTCGGGCGGCAGAACCCGATTGCCGCCCGGTGGAACAGTGACGAGCAGTTGGTGCTTTGGCGCTCTGCCTGGGCAGATGTGACCAACCGACATCTGGAACGCATCGGTGCCGAAACCCGGATCGATCACCGGAGCCATGCAGACCGTGGACTGCTGGAACAGCCCACAGTCCACGAAGGAGTTGCCGCTCGTACCATGGAACGGCAGGGCTTCGTTTCGGTTCGGTGCGAACTGAACCGGCAGATCAAAGCAGACAACACCCTGCTGCGGGAACTGCGGAAGCAGGTGGCAAAAATCGCACAGGCGGTCATGGATACTATCCCTGCCATTGCAGAGGGCCTGGAATCCCTGCGGCAGAAGCTGTTGGTCTACCGATACCAGTTCCTGCACTTCCGGCATTGCCGGATGGAGGTTGATGACGAACTGAATCAGCTGAGGCCGGACATCCGCCGCTTTGAGGAATTGGTGGTTGAGATCAAAGAGAAGATCAGGGAACGTAAGCAGCTAACAGCGGAAAAGAACGCTGTGCCCATCTGGAATCTGGTGAGAAAGCATGAGTTGTCCCAGCAGCTGACGCAGGTAACAGAGGAACTGGAAGAACTTCGCAGCGAGAAAGCAGCAATCCTGGCCCGCTTTGACAGGACTGAGGATAAGGAAATGAAAGAAGTGAAATCCTGGGCCAAGCAGCAGGAAAAGACAGTTCAGGATCTGAAAGCCAAGGAAACCCATTGTGAAGAAGAATATGACTCTGCCTTGGACGAATATCAGAAGCTCAGTGAAAAGGGTGAACGATTCGACCAGAACGAGCTTTGGGCGGAGCGCTTGAAACACCGGGACGCTAAGACCAAGGATGCCAAAGAGAAAATGCAGGGTCATTTCGGAAAAGCCTTCCGCTCTGACCTGATGCGCCGGGCAGAGGCGGATGTGAAGGAGAGCCTGCCCAGGGACGAACGTAGCCTGTGGCGATATCTGGATCAGAAGCGGCGAAAACAGCAGGAAACCATACGTCAAAAGCCCCAAAAGCGGGACTACGAGAGATAACATCAAGAGCCGGGAAAATCAAGAAAAATCCGATGGCAAGTTCTCAGACGAACAACGCATCGTTTGGAACCTTCCCATCGGAAAACAGACCCTTTTTCCCGGCTCATGAGCCGAGAAAAATTTACAAAAAACAGGAGGATTTTATGAAAACAGGGCTTACCAAGAAACAAAAGACAACCGACATATATTACAACGCCAAAGATCCCCTTGCGGAAGTTTACACCCATGATACGAACCTAAAGAAGCGGCTGCGGAAGTACGCAGCCAAATATCCGGAACTGTGCAAGCAGACTGACGATGATGGTCAAGGCGGTCTGCGGTTCGAGATTGACAAGAGCCGGATCAGCATCCGGCTGACGGCACCTTACACCGAAGATCGCCGCAAGGCAGCAAGTGAGCTGGCAAAGCAGAGGGGGATTCAAGCGCAGCGTATGTGATGGATAAAACAATATGGCGGTCTGGGAATCAGACCGCCGTGTTTCTTTGCGATGACGATGTTGCTTGGGGGGATTTTATTATAAAGCTTTGAGGAATTGCGCACGATCCATAAAATAGGCTGATCTCATTCGTGCTGATATAGTTACCTGGGGGTTGTGTTATTTGAATTATGATATACGGATTATTACGAGAATAAATTGAAGATGAATTGAATTAGTTTGATAATATTATCTGTGAAGGTATCACTGGTAAAGAGTGAAACGAAAAGAGCTATAATTGCTATGAATAAAGAGAATAATGCTGTACCAACATCAAGCTTCTGCATTTTAAAGTTGTGTTGGTTACTTTTATAATCTATATGATTCTGGAACAATTCTACGATGTCGACATATAGTTGGTTTGCTTTGTCCACAGAGTGTTTTAATCTATGATTTATCTGCAAAGATAGTGCTTCTGTGTCTTGCAGATTAATAAACATATATTCCGAATCAACACTTTCAGCATTTGTGCTATTAAACTCTCTTAAAAACCGCATGAAGAAAAATGTTTCAGTATCGAGATGGACTTTTAACTTTAGCCAGTGTTTAAGTTTACTACTCTTAAGAGTTATGCGTTTGCTGTATTTTGATAGTGTATTCCTAATTATTAATACAACTTCGTTATAGACTATATCACCACAGAAAAAGTCTGATATATCGTAAGCCATAGTTCGATTCCTTAAGGAGGCATCAATATTTCCACTTGGTTCAGTGAAAATAAAAAAGGGAGAGCCCTTTCTGTAAAAAGTTAATCCTGCAGTTAAGTCTGTAGTGAAATCGCATAGAGCAGATTCAATATCGAGACTCTGCCAGAAGGATTTGTTGCTGTTTCCATCAACATTTGTTCTGATTGAACAAATATGGGGCGGACAGCTTTGGCTTGAGATAAAGCAAAGAGAAGGTATATATCGATGTAGCACACTAGCCGTTTTCCAAACGATATCTGTAAGAACTTGATCAATAACCTTGCATTTATGATTGCTACCAGATGAGTATCCATGGCCTAAATGTCTGAATTCATACCATCTTTTTTGTTCGAATCCGCAATAGAAAAATTGTGCTGGAACGTTTGAAACAGCATAATTTGAAATGCGTTCAACTAATTGCTTGTTGAGAATAATTTTAATATTCAAACACAAAAAGGAACTGCTCAAATTGATTGCAGTGAATGCTAGTTGTTCTATGTAAGGAAAGAGCTTGCTACTTTCACTAATGGCAAAAGAATCGAGTGTAATGTGGGCGGTACCATCGTTAAATGCTTCAAACCAATCTGTACTATGGTTGTAAGTAAAGCTGATACCTTTTTGGGCATGTTTTGCTTTGAAAGAGTTAATTCCTCTGCGAACCTCGTTCATGACTTCCTTGGGAACAAGTTCCATGACAGATAGATAATCAATGTTGAAATACGGAGCATCATCAAATAGACATTGCTTGGCGGCGTTTTCCTGCTTGTCAAATAGTGTATCGCTTTTTTCTGTCCAAGAATACTCTTGCCATGTAGCAAGTGGAACTAAATTTGAAAATGCGATACGTGTCTTTTTGTAAAAGCGAAAAGCATACTCCATAATAACGTGTTTGATGGGGCGCTTTTCCACATAAGGATTATTTGCAAAATATTTACCGCATAAATCTAACTTCTGTCGCATGCTATCCGATTCCTCCTATCTATGATGATAACATAGCACAGTCTCGGATAGAAAAGTAACTACTATGATTGGATAAACTGGAATATTTATGCCATGGAAAATGCCTTCTTGCATTCCCGACAGTAAGTACGGTGCAGCTTGCCGTGCTTACTGTACTGGGATATTTTTCGGATGGTCCATATCGGGGGTGTGCACACCATTTGTGCAGAGAGTATAGGTGTTGTCCATTTTTAAATGTACTTGCCATAGTTTTCATCCTTCTGTTTACATATTAGATACGTTGTGATATAATAGAATAAATAACATAACGTATAGAGTGGGAGGAAAATGATATGCGAAAGAATGAAGACATGATCGCGATTTATTCCCGGAAATCCAAGTTCACCGGTAAAGGTGAGAGTATCGGCAATCAGGCGGAACTGTGCAAAGACTATATTCGGAATATGTTTGGGGAAGCCTATGTGGACCGCTGTGTGGTCTTTGAGGACGAGGGCTTTTCCGGTGGTAATCTGAAACGGCCCGCCTTTCAGAGAATGATGGAAGATGTGCGAAAGCGGAAGTTTAAGGCTATTGTAGTATACCGTCTGGACAGAATCAGTCGAAATATCAGCGACTTTACCGGACTGATTGATGAATTGTCCAAGTTGGATGTGTCTTTCGTTTCTATTCGGGAGCAGTTTGACACCAGCACTCCCATGGGACGGGCTATGATGTTCATTATCTCTGTGTTCTCACAGTTGGAGCGGGAAACCATTGCTGAGCGTATCCGGGATAATATGCACGAATTGGCAAAGACTGGTCGCTGGCTGGGCGGCAATGCGCCTACCGGCTTCAAATCCGAAGCAGTCAGCAAGGTAACTGTAGATGGCAAGACCCGGAAGTCCTTTAAGCTGGTTCCAATCCCGGAGGAAGCGGAGATCCCTAAGATGATCTTCGACCTCTATACGGAAACCGATTCTTTGACTGCCGTGGAAGCGGAAATGCTTCGCCGCAGGATCAAGACCAAGCAAGGGAAAGACTTCACCCGGTTTGCCATCAAAGCGATTTTGCAGAACCCAGTTTATATGGTAGCAGATGAAGATGCTTACAACTACTTCAAGGAGCGGGAAGCGGATGTATGCTTCCCCAAGGAAGCCTTTGATGGAACCAACGGTATTATGGCCTACAACCGTACCGATCAGGAGAAGGGAAAAGCAACTGTCCTGTTACCGGTCAGCGAGTGGATCGTCGCCATCGGTCAGCATCCTGGATTGGTTCCCTCCAAGCAGTGGATAAAGGTGCAGGAATCTTTGGGCAGAAATAAGTCCAAGGCTTACCGAAAGCCCCGGAACAATGAAGCCTTGCTGACCGGACTGCTGTTCTGCTCCTGCGGTGACCGGATGTATCCCAAGCTGTCCCAGCGCAAAACGGCGGACGGAGAACCTATCTATACCTATGTCTGCAAGATGAAGGAGCGCAGCAAGCGGGAACGCTGCAACCGCCGCAATGCCAACGGCAATATTCTGGATGCAGCCATTATCGAGCAAATCAAATCCCTGACGGAGCATGACAGCAGCTTCCTTGCCCAGCTGGAAAAGAGCCGCCAGTTTTACACCGGAAACCGGGAACAGTATGAATCCCAGTTGGCTGACCTCCGGGCAGAGTATACAGAGAATGAAAAGACCATCAACGGTCTGATCGACAGCCTGGGTATGGTGGGTGATTCCATTGCCAAGCCCCGTGTGCTGAAGCGCATCGAGGAGCTGACTCAGACCAATCGGGAAATTGAGAACCGCATCCATGAGCTGGAAGGTCTGACCGAAGCCAACGCTTTAAGCGATATGGAGTTCGATCTGTTACGGCAGATGCTGTCCATGTTCCGGGCGAACATCGATGAAATGTCTATCGAAGAAAAGCGGGCAGCCATCCGCACCGTGGTTCGTAAAGTGATCTGGGACGGCGTGAATGCCCATGTGGTGCTGTTCGGAGCCGACGAGGGTGAGATCGAGTTCCCCGATATGGAAGATCGAATGGGTAACATGATTGACGAAAGTAGCGAGGAAGAACCTCTGGAAGCCTTCGGAGATGTCGATTATGAGGAATTTGAAGGCGAAAACCCTGCTGCAGACTCTAAAAGTCCTTGGGGAGAGGGTAGCAAATGAAATTCTGATGCATTTCCGGTCCCAAAGGAAAAACGCGCAGGATGTTTCCCTGTCGGATTATATTGACAGCGGCTCCGATGGAGTCCCGCTGGAGCTGATGGACGTGGTGGCAGAGGATAGTGACTTGCTGGAACAGATTTCTTCCAGAGAGCAGGTGCGTCAGCTACGTCAGGCAATTCCCAAATGTCTGACGCCCTGTGAACAGCAGGTCATTCTGCTGCGATATGGCCTGAACGGTCAGCCGCCGAAACGACAGCG
>JAZURG010000104.1:0-60731 GCA_045606145.1 Faecousia sp. | reverse complement strand
GCACGAAAATTCTTAATCTTATCATATAGGAGGATAATAAAATGATTACAAAAGCCGTAAGAATCCACGGTAAGCAAGACCTGCGACTGGACGAAGTTCAGCTGCCCGAGATTGGTCCTGATGATGTTCGCATCCGCGTTGTTTCCGACAGTATCTGCATGTCCACCTACAAGGCAGCCATTGAAGGCGGCGACCACAAGCGTGTTCCTTCCAACTGCCACGAGACTCCCACCATTGTTGGCCACGAGTTCTGCGGTGACATCGTAGAAGTCGGCGAGAACTGGAAGCACAAGTACAAGGCCGGTGACAAGTCCGTCATCCAGCCCGCTCACTACCACAAGGGCAGCCAGATGGCTCCCGGCTACTCCTACAACTACTGCGGCGGTAACGCACAGTACGGCAACGTTCCTATCGAAACTCTGCTGGAAAACTGCCTGCTGCCCTACGATTCCGACACTTACTACTACGGCTCCCTGGCTGAGCCTCTGAGCTGCGTTATCGGTACTTTCCACGCTATGTACCACACCAAGGCCGGTTCCTATGTCCATGAAATGGGCATTAAGGAAGGCGGCAAGATGGCATTGCTTGCCACCGACGGCCCCATGGGTCTGGCTGCTATCGACTATGCCATCCACTGTGACCGCAAGCCCAGCCTGCTGGTCGTTACCGATATCGACGAAGCCCGTCTGAAGAGAGCTGCTTCCATCTACACTGTAGAAGATGCCAAGGCCAACGGCATTGAGCTGCACTACGTCAACACCCGCATGGAGAACGCTACCGAGTATCTGCGCGAGCTGACCGGCGGCACCGGCTATGACGATGTTGTCTGCTTCGCTCCCGTTAAGCCTCTGATCGAGCAGGCTGACGATATTCTGGGCTTCGACGGCTGCCTGAACTTCTTCGCAGGCCCCACCGATTCCAAGTTCAAGGCTCCCTTCAACTGGTACAACGTCCACTACCTGTACACTCACGTGGTCGGCACCTCCGGTGGTAGCACCAACGACATGCAGGAAGCCATCGCCATGATGAATGCCGGCAAGCTGAATCCCTCCGGTCTGGTCACCCACATCGGTGGCCTGAACGCTGCCATCGACACCACTCTGAACCTGCCCAAGATCCCCGGCGGCAAGAAGCTGATCTACGCACAGATCGACCTGCCTCTGACCGCTATCGACGAGTTCGAGGAAAAGGGCAAGACCGATCCCATGTTCGCTGAGCTGGACCGTCTGTGCAAGGAAAACAACGGCTTGTGGAACCCCGCAGCCGAGAAGTTCCTGCTGGCCAATGCCAAGGCTATCTGATTTTAAAAAAAGCCTCCCGCAAGGGAGGCTTTTTCCAAAAGGAGTCATTTTTATGGATCTAAGAAATGCGGTTTTGGGTATTGAGCTTGGCTCCACCCGAATCAAAGCCGTTCTGATCGACGAAAACCATCAGGTCATCGCTTCCGGTTCCTACGGTTGGGAGAACCGTTTAGAAAACGGAGTTTGGACTTACCGTCTGGAAGATGCCGTTGCCGGTGTTCGGACTTGTTACAAAGAACTGCGGCAGGATGTTGAAAGCAAATTCGGCCAACCCCTGCGCCGGGTGGCTGCCATCGGTATTTCCGGTATGATGCACGGCTATCTGGTCTTTGACAAAGATGGCAAGCAGCTTGCCCCCTTCCGCACATGGCGCAATACCATCACCGCTCCTGCCGCCAAGGAATTGATGGAGCTGTTCCAATTCAATATCCCCCAGCGCTGGAGCATCGCCCACCTGTATCAGGCGATTCTGAACAAGGAACCGCATGTTCCCAATATCGATTTCATCACCACCCTCAGCGGCTACATCCACCGCCTGCTCACCGGGCAGCGGGTCATGGGTATCGACGAAGCCTCCGGCATGTTCCCCTATGACGACGATGCCAAGGATTTCGACACGGCCCGGATTGCCCAGTTTGACGAGTTGGTGGCATCTTACAGTTTCCCATGGAAGCTGCGGGATATTTTGCCGAAGGTCCTTCCCGCTGGCACACAGGCAGGTGTATTGACAGTAGAAGGTGCTGCCCTTTTGGACGATAGCGGCACTTTGGAAGCAGGTATTCCCTTGTGTCCCCCGGAAGGTGATGCCGGTACCGGCATGGTAGCCACCGGCGCGGTACTGCCCAGAACCGGTAGCATTTCCGCAGGCACCTCCGCCTTCTCCCTGCAGGTACTGGAGCGGCCGCTGAAAAACTACTACCCGGAGATCGATGTGGTAGCCACTCCCTCCGGTAAGACCGTAGCCATGGCTCATACCAACACCTGCACCTCCGAGATCGACGCTTGGGTCAATCTGATCGCTGACGCTGCCGGTGCTATGGGCTGGCCGGTGGATAAGAATGAGTTGTACCCGGCAATGTACCGCAAGGCTCTGGAAGGCGACCCCGACTGCTCCGGAATCATCGCATTCAACTACTTCGCAGGCGAGCCGCTGACCGGAACCGAAACAGGCAGACCTATGCTGGTGCGTCTGCCGGACAGCAAGCTTACCATCGCCAATCTGATGCGCTCCCAGCTCTACGGTGCCATCGCCACCTTGAAGCTCGGCATGGATATGCTGGCGCAGGAAGAAAATGTGGAATCCGACCGGCTTCTGGGTCACGGTGGTTTCTTCAAGACTCCCAGTGTGGGTCAGCAGATTCTGGCGGATGCGCTGAATGTGCCTATTTCCACCATGGAAACCGCCGGTGAGGGCGGCCCCTGGGGCATGGCCCTGCTGGCAGCCTTCATGTGCCGTAAGGAGGAAGGCGAGACCATGGAAGACTATCTGCAAAGCAAGGTCTTTGCCCATGCTGCAAGCACCGTTGTGCAGCCGAATGCTGCCGGTGCCGCCGGCTTCCAAGCCTATATGGAGCGCTACCAAGCCTGCATCCCCGCCCAACAAGCTGCCGCTGATATGAAATGATAACACAGCAAAAGCGCCGTTTCCAAACCGGAAACGGCGCTTTACTATCAATCGGCTGCAGGAACAGAATAATCAGCAGGTAAACATGAAACAATCAAGAATTTGGTAATTTCCGCTTCCGGTACATAGCGCAGAGTTACAATCCGCTCTTTTTCTTCATAACCACCTATGTAATACAAAGAAAGTAACCCGGTTTCTTCATCGTAGTAACCGTCTGTAAATTTGGGAGGATGGTGCTTGTAAGTGCCAGTAGACCCGCGGTAATAGTAACCGGTAGAGGGATTGTAAACCAGTGTACTCATATCCATCTGCGGTACAGTCACACTCAGGTACCTCCAAAGCACATCCGTCACAAAAGCATAGGATAACCTTTTAATTACATGCACATTTACATGGGAATTGACTCTGTTTTGATTGTAGTAATCACACTCGCTCTGGGTAACCTCATTTTTCATATCCTCCGGGGAGCCGTCCTCAAAGAACATAAACAGATCGATATCCTGGATCGAAGCAAATTCCTGATTCAAAACGAGATTGTAATAGTCTTCCACCGATGGTGGGCCTTTAGGCGCAAATAGCTCTTGAAAGTACGCCAGTTGCTTATCGTTTAGCCGCAGACCATCCTGTCTCGGTTCTTCCTCTTCCGGTTCGGTGGGTTCTGTAGTCGCCTCTGTGGGTGCTTGCGTCTCCGTTGGGGCTGCTGTAGGTTCCGTTGCCGCAATCGTAGCGCTGGCCGTCGGCTGTGTATCATTTCCCGCAGTGGTGTCGTTGGGTGAATCCGCCACACAGCTTGTCAGCATTAGCATAACTGCCATGCACAACAACACTATCCTTTTCTTCATAAATGCCGACCTCCTTTATTGGGCTGTCCTTCCTATTCTCTCTCTGTCTCAACAGGATCCTCCATAAGTATAAACCCATCATAGTAGCAAACAGAACAACAAGACTTTTGCAATGCATCATTCCATGTCATGGTATGTGCGCCTTTATTCATTTCCCCTAATCCACAGTGCACGCAAGTCTTCCAATGGTATTGGCTGTTTGTTGTCCATGCAGAAGAGCTCGTATGACTGTATGTAGAATACGCAGGATCCGCAAAGGCAACAAGAGAGCTGTCGGTAAGGCTTATAACTCTCGATGCCACCTGACTGGTGTTATTACCGTCAATAATTCCAATTGCATTACTGGTAACATATTGCACGATCCCTACATGTTCAGGCGATCCCGGCGAACCATCCTCAAAGAAAATGTCGCCGACTTTGGGCGTATATGTTCCACCATATGCACTGCTCGAATGATACCGGCCTTGATTGACGAAATGATTACGGTATCCCGGTGCGTTCCAAATACAAGGAATAATATCTGTTGAGATATCAGAGTAGTGGGCACACCATGAAACAAACATCGCACACCACGCTCCCCAAGCTGCGGAACCTTCGTTTCCATATACATGCTGTCCATACCAGGCACCGTATTTTGTAGTGCCATCACTTCTGACACCGTTTCCATCTTCTTTTTCTTTTAAAGCAACAGCGACAATACAGCTGATACCGCCTTGTAGCGCTTGTAGCTCCGCAGGTGGCGCACTCTCAGGAGAAACATAAGAACAGGATTCAAAGCCGGATGTATTTTCTATGTATGCATCACTCTGGAGAAGTAATGTGTTCTCATCAACATTGCAGATTCTAATCGTGTGATTGATAATCTCCTGTACCACTTCTCTATTCATCAAGAAACTGGCCGTTTCGGTAGCACTTACAAACGCAAGATTTCCCCAACATTCTATCGTATCGAGTACCACGGTGGAGTCAAGAATAGCAATATTGTTTGCTTCCAAACAGGCTTTATGCTCCGCTTCGTCATTACCCATTGGTATATTGGCAGCAGTGATCGCTTCGCCTTCCCCCTTGAGATAGGCTAACCGTTGCTCAAAATATGCGTTCACCACAAGCCGAACACTTAGTTCGTTCAGGTTGCTCGTATCGATCGGTCCCGTTTCAGCATTCATTCCGACAGCGGATGCGGAAACACAGAGCAACGATGCAACGTAAAGCAAAACTACTATTAGGGAAACAATCCTTTTTTCATTTTATATCCTCCTTGTGAAATTGTAAAGTTTCTTTGAGGGTTATTACACACAAGATCAGCATTTTCGACAGATTGGCTGCATACCCCCACAGGCAGCGTCCATTGGAAATGCCTTTATTACTTCTTTGTCCATTGGGCTCACACCTTTCATTCTACAAAAGTAAAATATATTTATCATGCCTTGGGCGAATCAACAGGATACACGCCGGAAAACTGGCAGTTGCGCCTTTCCTGTTTAATTCCAGTATATTCCATAAATTGTTTTTTGTCAACACTATTTATTGTTGCATATTATTGTTGGTAAATAATTTTTGTTCAACATCAATAGATAACCTGTACTTCCACTGCGGGTGCAATCGCAAGTGTTTTAACAAACAAGCAGAAAAAGGATGTCGCTTCCGTTAACGAAAGTGGCACTTGCTTTACTTTTTCGATGATTTCGGATATAATACTTCCATCTAATCACCGGAGGTTTTTCTAACCCATGCTTTGTGACCTGCATGTACATTCCAATTATTCCGACGGTACCTGCTCTCCGGCTGAGCTGATTTCCCTGGCGGAGGCGCAGCAGCTGGGTGCCATTGCGCTTACAGACCACAACACCATAGATGGCCTGCCGGACTTTCTGGCGGCGGCGGAAGGCAGTACCGTCCGGGCCGTTCCCGGCATTGAATTTTCTACCGATTATCAAGGCACAGAGCTGCATATTCTGGCACTGTTTATTCAGCCGCAGCAAAATGACCGGATCAACGAGCTTTTAGCTTTTTATCAGCAAAAGAAAGAAGAAAGCAATCTGGCGCTGGCAAAAGCACTGCGGCAGGCCGGCTACGATATTGATTATGAAGCGGTAAAGGCCAAGACCTCCGGTATTCCCAACCGGGCCCATTTTTCCGCGGTGCTGATTGAAAAAGGATACTTTACCACCAGGAAGGAATGTTTTCAATCCATCCTCTCCCCCAAAACCGGACTTTACACACCGCCGCCACGGCCCGATGCTTTTGAAATGATCTCGTTTATCAAGAAAATCGGTGCAGTTTCTGTGCTGGCCCATCCCTTCCTAAGTCTGTCGGAAGATGCATTACGGGAATTCCTCCAAAAAGCAGTTCCCTGGGGTCTTGACGGTATGGAAACCGTCTACTCCACCTACGACGAAACCCAGACCCGCCTTGCCCGGGCCATTGCCACAGAATTCGGTATCAAAGAAAGCGGCGGCAGCGACTTTCACGGCAGCAACAAGCCGGATATCTCCATTGGCACCGGCCGGGGCGGTCTGGCGATCCCTCTGGATTTTCTCTATAAATTGGAATCCATCACATAGCCACAACGCTCTGTGCTTTCCGGAAGAATCCATAAATCATTTTGATTCTCCCATATTTTGCGCAAATCCTACAGCTTCATTGACATTTTGTACTCGCTGTGCTAAAATAATTGTCACATAATCCAGGTATAAGCGCATAATATGGTTGCGCGTTTCTACGAACCACCGCAAATGGTTGTCTACCGGTTTCGATTCCGGGGGCAACCTTTGTTTTTTCCCGGAGTGCAGAGAAAATTATAGCAGAAACGGAGAAATGAATATGAAATACATTTGTGAATTATGCGGCACAGTCTATGATGAAGAAGCCGGTTATCCCAGACGGGGCATTCCTGCCGGAACTCCCTTTGAAAAGCTGCCAGTACATTATCACTGCCCCGGCTGTGGCTGTGAAAAGGAAGCGTTCACACCCCTGAAGGACCAGGCTGCGTCCACTCCCATCAAGCAGGCAGATGCGTCAGGTCAGTATGTCAAATATGCCGACCCCACCCGGGAGTCCCAACGCTAATACGAATCGTTTTTTTGCGCAGATAAGCCATCTTATCTGCGCAAAAAATTTATTACTGGATTTTGACGAAAAACAACAAAGTTTCAGTAGATTTATTTTGATTTATGTGGTATCATATAGGATGGTGAATGATGGGGTCATTGCCCCTTTCTGCCGGTTTTTGTAAGGAGGCTTCCGGATATGCATCTGGACATTCAAAAAGCAAACATGTGGAAACGAATATCTGCCGCGCTCTTTGATGTGATACTGCTTTCTGTTGTTGTGGCGTTCCTTGCCATGCTTCTTTCCTCTGTTTTGCACTTTGACACATATAACAGCGGTTTGGAGAGTTGCTACAGTAAATACGAAGCGCAGTTTGGCATTTCTTTCGACATTACCATAGATGAGTACAATGCCATGACCCAGCAGGAGATCGACCTGTATAATGAAGCCTACGCGGCATTTTCCGAAGATACCGATGCCATTTATTATTTCAACATGATCGTCCGGCTTACCATCACCATTGCCAGTATCAGCATCCTTTTGGGCTATCTGGCACTGGAGTTCGCTGTGCCCCTGTTCCTAAAGGAAGGACGTACTCTGGGAAAAAAGATCTTCGGTATTGGCCTGATGCGAACCCACGGTGTCCGGGTCACCCCGGTTGCCCTCTTTATCCGCACATTCCTTGGTAAATTCGCCATTGAAACCATGATTCCCGTTTTGATCATCCTGATGATCTTCTGGGGTACCATCGGTGTCGTCGGCCCGCTGGTAATTGCGGGAATCCTCCTGCTTCAATTGATTCTGATCGTTTCTTCCAGAACCAACAGTGTGATCCACGACCGGCTCAGCGATACGGTTGTAGTGGATATGGAAAGCCAGATGATCTTCGATACAGAAGACGAGCTGATTGAATACACCAAGCGCCTTCACGCTGAGAAGGCATCCAAACAGGTATACTGAGGTAAGCATACTGCTGCCTTGATATAATTTAGTTTATAAATTTTTTGACATAGGAAGGGAACTGTATGAAAGTTGAATTGCAGAATCTGACCAAAATCTTCCCCAGCCGCAACAAGAAATCCGGTGAGGAAGTCGTTGCTGTCAACGATTTCACCTTCACCATCCCCGACGGCAAGCTGATCGGCCTGCTGGGTCCCTCCGGCTGCGGTAAGAGCACCACGCTGTACATGATCAGCGGTCTCCAGAAACCCAGCAGCGGCAAGATCTTCTACGGCGATGATGATGTCACCGAGCTGCCCACCGAGAACCGCGGTGTCGGTCTGGTGTTCCAGAACTACGCCCTGTACCCCCACATCACTGTCAAGCAGAACATTCTCTTCCCCCTGCAGAATCTGAAGGGCGCTGACAAGCTGACCAAGGAAGAAATGCTGGAGCGGGCCGTTTACGCAGCCAAGCTGGTGCAGATCGATGATCTGATGGAGCGCAAGCCCAGCGAGCTGTCCGGCGGTCAGCAGCAGCGCGTTGCCATCGCCCGCGCTCTGGTCAAGATGCCCCGTGTTCTTCTGCTGGACGAGCCGCTTTCCAACCTGGATGCCCGTCTGAGACTCCAGACCCGTGAAGAGATCCGCCGCATCCAGAGAGAAACCAAGATCACCACCATCTTCGTTACCCACGACCAGGAAGAGGCTATGTCTATCTCCGACCTGATCGTTGTCATGAAGCTGGGTATCGTGCAGCAGATCGGCAAGCCGCAGGAAGTGTACGACAACCCCACCAACCTGTTCGTTGCCAAGTTCCTGGGCACTCCCCCCATCAACGTATTTGACGGTGAAGTGAAGGACGGTAAGGTCTATATCGGCCAGGATGCCGTTTTGGAAGTTTCCAATGTGCCTGACCAGGCGGTCGCCATCGGTGTTCGCCCCGAGGGCTTCAATCTGGATCCCGAAGGCCCCATGCACTGCAAGCTCAGCAATGTGGAAGTCATGGGCCGCGATGTCAGCATCGTTTCCACCAATGACGCTTCCTGCAATCCCGTGGTCCGCTCCATCATCAATGCTGACAACAAGGTGGACCCCGAAGCAGAGACCGTTCGTTTCTCCATTAAGCCTCACAAGATCTTCCTCTTCAACAAAGAAACTGAAGAAAGAATCTATTTTGAGGTGAAGTAATATGGTAGACAGCAAACAACAATGGAAAGCCTGGGTCTATCTGGCACCGGCGATCGTATTGCTGCTGGTGTTCACTGTATGGCCCATCATCAACACTGTCAGAATGGCCTTTCTGGAAAACTACAGAGGTCTGGAAGCTGCCGGCGGCACCGTCTTTAATTTCGGTTTCGGCAACTTTGTTAAGGTCGTTCAGTACAAGCGGTTTTTGACCTGTCTGAAAAACACCGTGCTGCTGTGCGTCTGGACTGTGCCTGTTTCCACCCTGCTGGCACTGCTCATCGCTGTCGCCCTGCATTCCATCAAGCCCCTGCAGCGTTTCCTGCAGACCATCTTCTTCCTGCCCTATGTGACTAACTCCATCGCCATTGGTATGGTCTTCGCGGCCATGTTCAACATCGTTGGCTCTTTCTACGGCACTGAAAACGAGATCGTGGTCACCGCAGGTATTATCAACAATGTAATCGAATTCTTTGGCGGTAAAGCGATCAACTGGATCAATACCGGTTCTTCTTATAACGCAAACCTGTTCGTTATGATCGTGTATATCGTCTGGAATGCTCTGCCCTTTAAGATTCTGGTTCTGCTGGGCGGTCTGCAGAGCATCAACAAGCAGTATTATGACGCTGCCCGTGTGGACGGCACTCCCCGCAGAAGAGTCTTTACCCGTATCACTGTGCCGCTGCTGTCTCCGATGCTTGCTTATGTTGTCATCACCGGCTTCATTGGCGGTTTTAAGGAGTACACCAGCATCGTTGGTATTTTCGGTGAAAAGATGGGTCCCCCGGATGATGCCGGCCGTCTGAACACCATGGTCGGATTTATCTATGACGCTCTGGAAAGCAATAACCAGGGCCGTGCCAGCGCCGCAGCGCTGATCCTGTTCGGTATTATTCTGGTGGTCACCATGATCAATACCCAGGTCAGCAAGAAGCGCGTCCACTATTAAGGAGGTGTGCATAATGGCAAAGAAAGAAGTTACCGCTACCATGCACGCCAAAAACATGGGTTTGGAAACTGCCCGCAGCCGGGTAGTCAAAACACTGGTCAAAATCGGAACCTACTTGTTCCTGGGCGCTATGGCACTGATCGTTCTGTTCCCCTTCTACTGGATGATCATTTCCTCCCTGAAGGCCTTGGATGAGTACCGCTTGAGCGTACCCACCTTCTGGCCCAAGATCGTTATGTTCAGCAACTATGCCGATGCTTTCACCACCGCAAATCTTGGCCGTCTGTTCCTGAACACCATGTATGTAGGTGTCGTTTCCACGATCCTCTCTCTGGTGATCACTGTTCTGACTGCCTTTGCTTTTGCACGGTTGGAATTCAAGGGAAAGGATATGCTGTTCGGTGCGCTGCTTGCCACCATGATGATCCCCGGTGAACTGTTTACCATCACCAACTACGCAACCGTTACCACACTGCAGTGGACCAATAAGTATATCGTTTTGATCGTGCCTTTCCTGGTCAGCGTATTCTACATCTACCTGCTGCGCCAGAACTTCATGCAGATCCCCAACGAGCTGTATCTGGCCGCCAAGGTAGACGGCACCTCTGATCTGAAGTACCTGTGGAAGGTCATGATCCCTCTGGCGCTGCCAACGCTGATCTCCATCACCATTTTGAAGATGATGGGCGCATGGAACTCCTACATTTGGCCCCGTCTGGTCGCCAATAAGGAAGAAATGCGCATGATCACCAACGGTTTGCGCAATGCCTTCACCGAAACCTCCGGTGATGTGAACTATCCTGTGCAGATGGCCGCTGTTGCCATCGTCTCCGCGCCGCTGTTCCTGGTATTTATTTTCCTGAGAAAATATATCATGTCCGGTGTCAGCCGCAGCGGTATCAAGGGTTAATAGGCAAATGCCTGTAACATAGATAACCAATACAACAAAAAGGAGAAAAACAAGACTATGAAAAAGAGAATCGTTGCTCTGCTTCTGCTGGTCGCCATGATTGTAAGCTTGGTTGCCTGCAACAGCAACACCACCAACGGCGAAACCGGCAAGAACGCGGTTGCAAACTTTGCCGTTCCCGAGGGTGGCTATGATGGAAGCAAGGTCACCATCAGCTTCTATCACACCATGGGTTCCAACCTGACTGCTGTTCTGGATCTGTATATTGAAGAGTTCCAGAAGCTGTACCCCAACATCACTGTCGAGTACACCTCTGTCGGTGGCTACGACGATGTCCGTGACCAGATCTCCACCGAGATCACTGTTGGCAACCAGCCCAACATTGCTTACTGCTACCCCGACCATGTTGCTCTGTACAATCTGGCAGGCGTTGTCACCCAGCTGGATAACCTGATCGCCAGCCAGGAG
The DNA here is from genome assembly GCA_045606145.1 of Faecousia sp. Lineage (GTDB taxonomy): Bacteria > Bacillota > Clostridia > Oscillospirales > Oscillospiraceae > Faecousia. The sequence goes on along the minus strand of JAZURG010000104.1, from coordinate 49,460 downwards.
AAGGTCACCCTGTCCGATGGCACCACCGAAATTCTGGGTCTGACCGACGCACAGAAGGCCGACTTCATTGAGGGCTACTACAACGAAGGTAAGCAGTTCGGTGACGGTCTGATGTACACCATGCCTCTTTCCAAGTCCACCGAGGTTCTGTACTACAACAAGACCTTCTTCGACGCCAACAACCTGACCGTTCCCACCACCTGGGACGAGCTGGAAAAGGTTTGCGAGCAGATCAAGAAGATCGACCCCAACTCCATTCCTCTGGGCTATGACTCCGAAGCCAACTGGTTCATCACCATGTGCGAGCAGTACAAGTCCCCCTACACCAGCGCTACCGGCGACCACTTCCTGTTCAATAACGAGACCAACCGTGAGTTCATCAAGAAGTTCCGTGATTGGTACCAGAAGGGTTACCTGACCACCCAGACCATCTACGGTGCATACACCTCCGGTCTGTTCGTTTCCACCAACGATGTTAAGAGCTATATGTCCATTGGCTCCTCCGCCGGCGCAAGCCACCAGCGTCCCACCGCTGTCAACGGTGAGTATCCCTTCGAAGTGGGCATCGCTACCATTCCTCAGGTAAGCACCGACAACAAGAAGGTTATCTCCCAGGGTCCCAGCGTCTGCATCTTCCAGAAGGAGAATCCTCAGGAAGTCATCGCTTCCTGGCTGTTTGTCAAGTTCCTGACCACCAACGTTAACTTCCAGGCTGAATTCTCCATGGCTTCCGGCTACGTACCCGTACTGAAGTCTGTTGCCACGCATCCCGCTTACGCTGCCTTCCTGGCCAGCGCTGACGGCGGCGACTATATCACCGCTCTGTCCGCAAAGGTCTGTCTGGAGCAGGAAAGCGCTTACTACACCTCCCCCGCATTCAACGGCTCCTCCGCTGCCCGTGACCAGGTTGGCTCCCTGCTGACCAAGTGTCTGACCGCCAAGGATAACGGCGATGTGGACGCTATGATCGAAGAAGCATTTGAGAACGCTGTCGAAGAGTGCGAATACAGAAGCTAACTTTCTTCTGATATGAAACGGATTCTCTCTTTGATCCTTACGGTTTTGTTGGTTTTCGGCTGCCTGTGTGCCTGCGGCACACAGGTGCCTCAGCCCACACAAACCACCCCCATTGAAACCACCGAAGCACCGCTTCCCCCGCTTGTGGATTACGCCGGTAATATTGAACTGAATCTCAATTCTGAGACCGTCAAGGAAAAGGTCACTGTCAAGACCTATATCGATGGCGATACGGTTCATTTCAACGTATCACAGAAAGTCAATCCCTCCGGTGTCCTCAAGGGTCGTTTTCTGGCCATCAACACGCCGGAATCCACCGGTAAGATTGAGGAATACGGCAAGACCGCCTCTGCCTTTACCCGGCAAAAGCTGGAAAGCGCCACTTCCATCATCATTGAATCCGATGACAATAAGTGGAACGCGGATTCCACCGGTGACCGGTATCTAGTTTGGGTCTGGTACCGGACGGACGAATCTCAGCCTTACCGGAATTTGAATATTGAGATCCTGCAGGAGGGTCTGGCAATCGCCAATTCCTCCGCCAACAACCGTTATGGCTCTGTTTGCACCGCAGCCATCAATCAAGCCAAGGCTTATAAGTACAAGGTCCATTCCGGTGAAAAAGATCCGGATTTCTTCTACGGGGATGCCATTGAGCTTACCCTGAAGGAGCTGCGCACCCATATCAGCGACTATAACGGCATGAAGGTCGCCTTCTCCGGTGTGATCACCATGAATGACGGCGGCAGCGTCTATATCGAAGATTTCGACGAAGAGACCGGCCTGTATTACGGCATCAGTGTCTATTACGGCTACGGTCTTCCCGGCGCGGGTCTGAATATTCTTTCCATGGGCAACCGTTCCCGCATCGTAGGCACGGTTCAGTACTATGAAGTGGGCGGCACCTATCAGGTTTCCGGCCTCAGCTACCGGCAGATGGTACCCGATGATCCGGGCAACATTCAAAAGATCAGCGAGGGACACACCCCTGCCAATGTTCTTACCGATGCCGATACCTTTATTAACGGTACCGTCAGCATTGATCTGGAGGAAGGTTCCAAGGAATTCTCCTACGCTGAGCTGGCAATGAGCACTTCCATTGAGATGAAGGGGCTTCAGGTTGAAAGTGTATATACCACCGACAACCAGGACAGCTCCTCCAACGGTGCCATGACGCTGACCTGTGTGTGTGACGGCATCACCGTTCTGGTTCGCACCACCGTTCTGTATGACGAAAACAAGGCTCTGATCACCGCGGATGCCTATGAAGGCAAAACAATCGATGTCAGAGGCATTGTTGATTTCTACGACGGTGACTATCAAATTAAAGTATTCTCCGCAAACGGTATTACCGTAAAAAATTAAAAGGAGTCAATTATGAAAAAACTGATTGCTTGTGTGCTCGCACTGGTTATGTGCTTGAGCGTATTCGCAGGCTGCGACAGCAGCAATGCTCCCGAGACCACTCCTGCTGCAGACGGTCTGGCCAATGCCAAGGCTTATCTGCGTACCATGTACAAGGATGCTCTGGAAACCACCCCCACCGATTATACTGTTGTCGGTGTTATTCTGATTAACGGTGTTGAGTACAAGGTTGATTGGACCGCTGACAGCGAAACCGTTAAGTTCACCAGAGGCGATGACAAGATGGTCACCGTCGATGTGGATGAAGCAAATCCTGAAGAACTGCACTATGTTCTGACCGCCACTATCAGCGACGCTTCCGGCAAGACCGAAACCGTCACCTTCAATCACAAGGTTCCTGCCGCTATCATCATCGATGAAGCTATGAGCTACGCTGACATCGTTGACGTCGCCTACGGTCTGGAAGATGGTCTGGCACTGGAAGATACCTTCCGTCTGTTCGGTACCGTTACCAAGATCGACACACCCTGGAGTGCTGACTACAAGAACATCACCGTCACCATCGCCGTGGAAGGCAAGGAAGACAAGCCCATCATGTGCTACCGTCTGAAGGGCGAAGGTGCTGAGAATCTGAAGGTCGGCGATGCTATCACTGTCGAAGGCAAGTTCAAGAACTACAAGGGCACCATCGAGTTCGACGCAGGCTGTGAGCTGGTTGGTTACGGCGAAGTCAAGGATCAGACCGCTCTGCTGGATGCCGCTTACGCTCTGGAAGCCGGCCTGTCCATGACCGATCCCATGACCCTGACCGGTGTTATCATCAAGATCGATACCGCATGGAGCGCTGAGTACAAGAACATCACCGTTACCATGGACTGCGGCGATGCCGAAAGACCCATCATGTGCTACCGTCTGAAGGGCGAAGGCGCTGAGACCCTGGCTGTCGGCGATAAGATCACCGTCACCGGTATCATGAAGAACTACAAGGGCACCATTGAGTTCGACGCAGGCTGCACTCTGGATGCAGTTGTCAAGGCTAACTAATCCTACATCAAGAAAGACCGCGTCTATGACGCGGTCTTTTTATATTCTCTATAAGAAAGGCCGCCCTTGGCGGCCTTTCGAATTATTCTTCTTCCTCGACTTCGTCCTGGTAGCTCTCGTCCAGCTCTACATCTTCCACATTCTGATCAGTAACGACACCGGTAATGTCATCACGCTTTGCGCAGAAGGCACACAGACGGGTGCGGTTTGCCGCAACAGCCTGCTCAACAGTGCCGTAGGTCAGCGTATCGGAACGGTTCAAAGACTGGCAATCATCATGGGTGTGGTAAACCTTGCCGAAGGTGCTCCAGTAAACATCATCGGTGATAGCTGCGGAAGCAGCATCCAGATCTTCCTGAGAAACGGGATCCCAATCATAGCTGGCCAGGCCGCCGATCAGCAGTGCGATCACAGCAACCACAGTGGCGATTGCCTTGGTCTTCTTGTCAGCCTTCTTGTTGGCCAGCGCAAGAATGATGAAGGGAATGAACGCAAAGGCACAGACGATGACGCCCATATTGTTCCACAGCCAGAACTTCAGCTTGTTCTTCTTGCTGGCGGGTTTAATGCGGTTTGCCTTCTTCCACAGCTGAGAACCAATGATCACGCAGATCAGATCCAAAGCCAACGCAATGATCATCTGCCACAGGCTGGACATAAAGGTCCAGTTGATGGTACCGTTGAGAATCAGGATTGCCAGCACTTCCAGACCAATCGCGGCTAACCACAAAACAGCAGCGCCGATGCGCAGGCCGGTAGCATTTCCAACGGGCTTCGCAGCCTTCATGTTAGACTTCTTGGAGCCAGCTTCTACTTCCTTGCCATCATCAGCAGAGACGATGGTTTTTTTCTTAGTTTCTGCCATATGTATCTCCTCTTTCCTTTTAGGATAGTTCAATTATAACAGTTTTTTCCCAATAGGCAAGTGTTTTCCACAAGAAAACAGCTTTTCTTGACTTTTTCTGACATTTGCTGCATAATAGTAACATACTTTTGTACATAGGAGTGTTCTTTATGGATCTTCAAAAACTGACAAGCACCCTGCTCAGCTCCGATGCGATCAACGGTTTGAGCAAGCGTTCCGGAGCATCCACCAGCGAGGTAAAGAAAGTTCTGAGTCAGGCTTTGCCCGCCCTTCTCGGTGGCGCGGACGAACAAGCCAAGGGCGCTGATACCTCTGCAGGCTTTGCCGCTGCTCTGTCCAGCCATGCCAAGAGCAATACATTGGATCTTTCCGACTTTTTGGGCAATGTGGACCTGGAAGACGGTTCCAAAATCATCGGCCACCTGTTAGGCGGCAGCACCGACAAAACCACCAAAACCGTAGCTAAAAAAGCCGGTGTCTCCAACAGCAAGACCTCCACCATCATGTCCGCCGCCGCCCCCCTGCTCATGAGTCTTCTGGGACAGCAGGCAGACGAGGATGACGACAAGGACTCCGGTGTCGGCGCGCTGATTGGCACACTGCTGAGCAATGTGGATGTAGGCGAGCTGCTGGTAGGTCTGCTGACCGACGACGACAATACCAAGAAAAAGACCTCCGGCAAGAAGACTACCAAAAAGGCTTCCTCCAAAAAAGCCGCTGGCAGCAGTGATCTGGGCAGCATCGTAGGCGGCCTTTTGTCAAAGCTTTTAAAATAAGTATAAAGCTTTTCCTTCGTTTTCTAAACGGATAAATGTACGAATGATACTACCGGAAGGTCATTTGACCTTCCGGTTTTCTGTTTGGGGATTGCTGTTGACCAATACGCATTTGCATGTTAGTATGTACGTAAACAGTCCGCAAAACATAAATATGTCTCATACTTTTCGATAGAATCCGTAGGGCTGTCCGCCGCCCGCGGGCGCACACAGTGCGCCCCTACAGCGTTAATCGTAAGACTATTCGATAACTTGAATTTGACTAACAAGTTTGCAATGCGCCAAAGCCTCCCCTGTGTAAGGGGAGGTGCCCCGCAGGGGTGGAGGGGTTGCCAATCCCTCAGTCAGCTTCGCTGACAGCTCCCTTTACACAAGGGAGCCTTGGGCGCTCCCGCGCCAGCAGGAAACGTATATATGTGGCACTTGGAGGAGAACATAATGAAAATCTTCGAACTACAAACAAAACTTAATAGCTATTCATATCCTTTGATTAAAATTATCATTTCAGTAATGATTATACTTTTTAGTGTATTTCGAAATCAGCTTTTCACTATTTCCTTACAGTCGTTAGACTTTTTGGTAACGCTGCTTTGCTTGGTAGCCACTTTAGCGGCCATACTATGCACCTACATATCTATAGGTGAATTGTTTTATGTTTGGAGCAATAAAAAGAAGCAAAAGGGTAAGAAAAAGGACTATTAGCCAAATTCCATTTTGCCGAATACATAATGATTGCTGTAAGGCAATTTTCAGATCCGCCTTGCGTATCCATCTGTTCGATTCAGTAATTAAAAATCCTGCACAGTGCCCAATGGGGTTTGTGCAGGATTTTTTATGGGTTCGTTTTTTTACTGATTCAGCGTCATCAGGCTCTCATAGGCAGACATATCCACACGCTGGATGGTCAGTGGCATGACAGAAATCTCTTTTCCGGTCAGTACCGTATCGGTGTCGAAACAATCACAACTGGGTGCGTAGACCGGCTTTCCCTTAGGCCGGAACATATCATTCTCTTCCGGCAGAAAATCGTCGGAATAGTAGGGACCGCCCTGACGGGTGATCCGGATGGCGCCAGCGTTCATGGGAATGTTTACATTATAGATATTGTGCTTTTCCAGCAATTCGTGCTTGCAGAAGAATTCCCAGATCCGGTCCAGCTCTTCCCAGGCTGTAGAAATGGCCTTAGGCTCCGTGGACACCGCAATGGCCTTCATGCCCAGTGCCGCGGCCTCGAAAACAGCGGCCACCGTACCGGAATACAGGATATCCGTACCCAGATTCAAGCCCCTGTTGATACCGGAAAGCACCAGATCAAACTTTTCATGCAGACCCAGAACTACCAGCCGTATGCAATCAGCCGGGGAAGAATCCACCGCGTAGGCGGTGACACCGGGAAGATACTCCACCTTTTTGGCTTCGAAGCTTTTGTGTATCTCAATGGTGTGGCTCTTGGCGCTCTGCTCCACCTTGGGGGCAGCCACCACCACTTCGCCCAGCTTCTTTGCCCAATTTACCAGGTGCAGCAGGCCTTCGCCCTGGATGCCGTCGTCATTTGTAATCAGAATTCTCATTGCCAACCCTCGTGTGTTTCTTTATATTCTTTGATATGGGCATCCGCTTCCTTCAGAAGCGCGTCTACTTCCTCCATGTTGTAGACGGTGGCGCCGCTGGCGCAGGCATGTCCGCCGCCACGGTAATGCTCCGCAACCATGTTAATGGGCGCGAAGCGGGAACGCAGACGCACCCGGATATTTTCGTCGGTTTCAATAAAGGCGATCCAGCACAGGCAGCCGCGGATATTTTCAAGGAAGGAAACCACCATACCGGCAGACTCCACCGTCAGGCCGTGGGCTTCCCGCATTTCCCTGCTGACATAAATATAAGCGACACCATTCTGCGTCACCTGCATTTTCTGGTAAACCTCGGATTTAAACTTCAACTCATTAAAATCCCGCAGGTACAGATTTGCATACAGTGTGTCGGTATCGATGCCCTGATCCAGCAGCATACCCGCAAGACGCATAGTATCTCCGCTCACACTGCTGAACTGGAAACGGCCGGAGTCCGTAACCATACCGGTGTAGAGGTAAGTGGCCGCTTCTTTATCGATCTTCAGCTCGCTTTGGAAGGTCTGGTAGAAACAGGCCACCATTTCACAGGCGGAGGAACGTTCTTCCTCTACCCAAATGTAATCCGCGTAATCATCCACCGGAATGTGGTGGTCGATCTTCACCAGTTCTCTGCAAAGGCGGAACTTTTGGTTGGATACCCGCTCACCGGTGGCAGTGTCCAGCACGATGCCCAAAGCATCCGCATAATCGCCGTCGGGGATTTCTTCCTTGTCCCCACCCATAAATGCCAGAAAATCCGAGTGCTGAAAATCGGCGATCCGGATGACCTTTTTGGGAAAGGTCAGCTTCAATATTGCACGTAAGCCTTTGGTAGCGCCGACACAATCGCCATCCATACGCATATGCCGAAAGATAAAGATCCGGTCGTATTCCTTGATCTTCTCCAATATGGTGCGCATCTTTTCGTAGTTCATCCCTGCACCTCCGTTAAAAGCTCCAGATCACGGAGCATGGCCATAGCAGTTTCACGGTCCTTGACCGTGGCGCCGCTGGCTTTGGCATGACCGCCACCGCCGTATTTGACAGCAATGGGATTGATATTATACTTGGAAGAGCGCAGCTCACACAGAACACCGGCTTCCGTTTCCGTGAAATTGACCCAGATATCAATTCCTTTGATATCCGCCATGGTGCCAACCATGCCACGGGAAATCGAGAAGGTGTCCATGTTCAGGTCCCGCACTTCTTCCAGATCCGTATAGATATAGGCCACATTTTTATCAGTCTTTTGGATCTTCAAAATGAAGTGGGCCTTGTTCTTCACATGCTCCAGATTGTCGGCATACAGGTTGGTATAGATTCCCCCGATGTCGAAGGGTTGTCTCATCAGTTCCGATGCCAGGCGGAAGGTGTTGGAAGATGTGGAGTCATAGCGGAAACGGCCTGAATCGGTGACCATACCGGTATAGAGGGACTTGGCTGCCAGAGGACTCAGCCGCAGACCGCACTGCAGCGCAAGCTCCGTAACCAGACCGCAGCAGCTTTCGTAGGAAGTATCGGTCACTTCCGCATCGGCGATGGTCTCGCAGAAAATGTGATGATCTATGCGCACCGTTTTTTCTGCCAGGGTATATCGCTCATCACTGATCAAATGCTTTGCGGAGGTGTCCAGAATCACTGCCAATGCACCGCAGTACAGATCGTCGCTGAGCTCGTCCATAACCGAATCTTCCATAAAGCCGTAACGGCCCGCCTTGTCGCCAACCATATACACTTCCTTTTCCGGGAAGTTTTCTTTTAAGATGTGCTTCAAACCGATCTGGCTGCCCAGCGCATCGCCATCCGGATTTTTGTGTCTGTGAATGATGATACGGTCAAAGCTTTTGATAGCCGCAAATACTTGTTCAAACATAGTGTTCCTCACGCTTCGTCAAAATATCCCCGGTAAGTCACATGCAATTCACTGTCCGGGAACAGGTAGTGGTGCAGGTCGATAAAGTAATCGTCGGTCATGCTGGCAATGTAGTCAACCACCAACTGATTGGGTTCGGTCTTTTCATAGAGGGTCTTCCGTTTGTATTTCGCTCGGTTTACATAATCTATATGGTGTGAGAAGATGGGAGAGTTTTTATGTTGATTTTTCAAATCATCCAGCATCTGCCCGTAAACCTGCCCCATCATGGGCCGCACCACGGTATCCAGTTTGGACATACCTGCCGCATTGGCATAGATCATGGCGTAATTGTCCCGCTTGGATTCCTGCAAAGCCTGGAAGTGCCGCCCGTCCATCTTGATATAGGGTTTTCCGTAGCTGTTTTCAATGATATTGACCACCAGATTGTTGATGATCTCCGCGTTCAGTGAGCCGATATCTTCATTGACAAAGGCTTCCTCTTCCACCACATTGACCCGGGCCGCATCCTGCCGGTCCTTGCCCAGATAGGCAATGATATCCGAGATCCGCACCACACAGCCTTCCAGCGTAGAGGGTTGGATCCGGTTGGCATACACCCGGTCCAGATAGCAGCGCTCGATCATGTCGTCAAACTTCCGGAAGCTGTCGATCGGCTCAGGGCAGTATTCGTCCAATTCGATTTCTCCGTTATGACCCGCAATGCCGGACAATGTCTGCAAGCTGATATTAAAGGGATAAATGCCATCCAGCACACGCACCGAATGGATATTGTGGCTGAAATGGCGGCCCGCATACTTGAAATACAGCTCGTCCAGAAACACCTCGCCGCCATGGGCAAAGGGTGTATGACCGATATCGTGACCCAAAGCAATGGCCTCGATCAGATCCAGATTCAGATGCAGGGCGCTGCCGATGGTTCTGGCAATTCGGGACACCAGCTGCACATGGAGACTTCTGCGGGTAATGTCATCATTGCGGATCAAAGAAAACACTTGAGTCTTATCGGTATAGCGGTTATAATAAGGACAATGCAATATCTTATCAATATCATGCACAAAAGGTGGACGCCAAACGGTAGCACTGTCCTTTGCGAGAGTCTCTCTGCGGATCACCCGGCTGTCGTCAAATCCGGTTTTCTGATAATTGCCTGCTTCCCGTTCCCGCAAAATACGTGCTTCCAGGGAAGAAGACAGTTTTTCATATTTCGGCATGCTACCACCTCTTATCTGTTATAAACTCAGCCTTCTGCAAAAACTGATTTTAGGCCGGTTTTTTATTATACACGATATCAGCGGTTCTGGCAAACCTTTTTTGATTATTTTGGAGGTAACATCATGGATTTTATGCAAATTGCGGAAAACAGGCAATCCTGCCGCAGCTACGACGAAACACGGCCCGTGGAAAAAGAAAAGCTGGATGCGATTCTGGAAGCCGCCCGCCTTGCACCCTCTGCCTGCAACGGTCAGCCATATAAGCTTACGGTCTGTCAAGGAAATGCGGCCAAAGAGGTGGCTGCCGCCACCATGGGCATGGGCATGAACAAATTTGCTTCTCAAGCTCCGGTAATGATCGTAATTTCCGAAATGCCCTATGTAAAGTCCGCTGCTCTGGGTGCGAAGGTCAAGGGTAATGACTACCGCTCCATCGACATCGGCATTGTCTGCGCTTATCTTACCGCCGAAGCCACCGCCCAGGGTCTTTCCACCTGTATTCTGGGCTGGCTGGATGACAGCAAAATTCGTAACCTTTGTGATTTGGAATATCCGGTGCGTCTGGTAGTCTGTCTGGGATATGCCAAAGCTGACGACAAGCTGCGCGCAAAAAAGCGCAAGGATACAGATGTGCTTGTGGCTTTCAAAGATTGACAAACGAAAGCTGTCGCATTACAATAACTCTATCTTATTTTTGAGGTGATTTCCATGGATTCCAAGCTCCGTACCGAAACCTTGTGTATTCAGGCCGGTTACTCTCCCGCCAGCGGCGAGCCCCGCCAGATCCCCATTGTGCAAAGCACTACCTTCAAATATGCCACCTCTGAGGACATGGGCAAGCTCTTTGATCTGGAAGCCTCCGGCTATTTCTATTCCCGTTTGGCCAACCCCACCTGTGACGCAGTGGCCGCAAAGATCGCCGCTCTGGAAGGCGGCAGTGCCGCAATGCTCACCGGTTCCGGACAGGCTGCCAACTTTTATGCCATGTTCAATATTGCTTCCTGCGGTGACCATATTGTTGCCAGCTCTGCCATTTACGGCGGCACCTTTAATCTGATCTCCGTAACCATGAAACGCATGGGTATTGATGCCACCTTTGTCAGCCCCGATGCTACTTACGAAGAAATTTGTGCTGCCATCCGACCCAACACCAAGCTGGTCTTCGGCGAGACCATTGCCAACCCCGCACTGAATGTGCTGGACATTGAGGTATTCGCCAAGGCGGCTCATGATAACGGTGTTCCTTTCATTATTGACAACACCTTTGCCACGCCCATCAACTGCCGGCCCATCGAATGGGGAGCGGATATCGTCACCCACTCCACCACCAAGTATATGGACGGTCACGGTGTGGCTGTTGGCGGTGTCATTGTGGACAGCGGCAAGTTTGATTGGACCAAATATCCCGACAAGTTCCCCGGTCTGTGCACCCCCGATGACAGCTATCACGGTGTTACCTATACCGAGCGCTTCGGTCTGGAAGGCGCGTTCATCACCAAGTGCACCGCACAGCTGATGCGTGACCTTGGCTCCATCCAGTCCCCTCAGAGCGCTTTCTATCTGAATCTGGGCCTGGAAAGCCTGCCCTTCCGCATGCGGCAGCACTGCGCCAATGCCCAGGCCATTGCAGAGTATCTCAGCACCAACGAAAAAGTCGCATGGGTCAAGTATTGCGGTTTGAAGGGCGACAAGTACTACGAGGTTGCGCAAAAGTATCTGCCTAACGGCTCCTGCGGTGTCATTTCCTTCGGCTTGAAGGGTGGCCGCAAGGCAGCAGAGATCTTTATGAAGCATTTGAAGCTGGGTGCCATCGAAACCCATGTAGCAGATTCCAGAACCTGCTGCCTGCATCCTGCCTCTGCCACGCACCGGCAGATGACCGACGAGCAACTGGATGCCGCCGGTGTCGGTGCAGACCTGATCCGCCTTTCCTGCGGTTTGGAAAATACCCAGGATTTGATCGCGGATCTGGAACAGGCCATCGAAAAGGTATAAAATATGTCCCGCTGCTAACGCAGCGGGACTTTTTATTGTTATGATCCATGCATTCAGGGCTTACTCAGTGGGTTTCATTTGATATACCCACTTATAATCGTCACTATGCATATAGGTGGAGAATATCTCTGCCACCGCGCCCAGTGGGAGCAGTGTTTCCATGGAGTCCGAGACTTCCAGCCGGAAGTCCGCCGCAATGGCCAGCACATTTTCCTGTAACGAACGTTCCAGCGTCTCCAGGAAATAGTCTCCCAGCTTCAGCATAAAGCCGTGCAATACTACCAATTCCGGATTCAGCAGATTTACCGCATTGGCAATGGCAAGGCCGATCCGCTTTGCCGCTTCCCCCACCAAATGCATGCACATCCGGTCTCCGCTGTCCAGGGCATCCCGGATCGCTTCCAGCGTAATAGGCTTCCCCGGTGTCAAAGAGGAAAACACGCCCCGCTCCACCGCATCCATGATGGCGCCGACCAACGCGGGATAAGCCGTATCCGCCTCTACGCAATCCGGCTTACCGCAATAGCACAGCCGCTTGTTTTTTGCGCCGTATTCGATCACCGTGTGGCCCAGCTCGCCTGCCATACCGTTGGCGCCGGCCACCGGCATACCGTTACAGCAAATAGACGATCCAATTCCGTTGGACAACTCTATACAGATAAAGTTCTGCACACCCTTTGCTACACCAAAGCGCTGCTCCGCCATGGCCGGCAGGATCACACCGCTGTAGCTTTCCACCAGCATATCAAATTCCTGCCGCAGCATAGGGACCAGCGACAGCCGGATCCAATCGTTAAAGTGCGAATAATTTGCGATCAAGGAAGTACCATGCTGGTAGGCCGTGGGATCAAACAGTGGCTCGCTGATGCCAATACCCACGATCTGTTTATCATCAAACTGCGTAAGAATTGCATCCACACTCCGAAGGATCTCCCCGATTTGCTCATCCTTAGGTAAGCCTATACTGACCTTCTGTACAGAGTTGTACAGAACACTGCCGTCTATCCGTGAAACTACATAATTTACAGATTCGTTAGTAAAAGAAATGCCAATGGCGCACAGTTGCTCCTTGTTGATTTCCAGCATTGCGCGTTTGCGCCCGTGTCCCACAGACGCATAACCCGTTTCCGCGATCAGTTTTTCATCCAGCAGTTCCTTGATAATATCGCTGATGCTGGCAGGCCGGTAATCCGTCAATTCGATCAATTCTGTGCGGCTGATGGGGCCCAGATAGCTGATCATGTTCAATATCAAATTGCGTTTAAAGGTATGACTGTTATATGCCACCGACCTCACATCCCATTTCTCAATCTGCAAACATTCTAACACATTTAAATATGTATTGCAACATACAACTGCGGATAGAAATCTATTGACAAAAAAGAACTTTTGTATTAGGATTTGTAGTGTACCAAAACGTAATTAATACAATCTTCTATTATGAGTCGGCGTGCTTTGTCATAACACTTTTGTAAATAATGCATTTGGATGAAATAAAGAAAATACTGTTGACCGTTTGCAGGCTGGCTTTCCCCGGATGGGAATAACACCTGTAACGGGGATTTTCATTGTTGTATACTATCAGGAACGCTTTTGCAGATTTGCCGGGTCAGCGAAAGGAGGTATCAGCTATGCTTGCCATCAAAAACGCGACTTTAGTCATGCGGGATCATTTGATTCCTGATGCAGTTCTTTTTATCGAAGATGGAAGGATCCATTCTTTTGGGGAAATGCGCAAGCTTTCCATTCCCAATGATTGCGAAGTCATTGATGCAGAAGGCCTGTTTGTGGGTCCCGGTCTCATTGACATTCATAATCATGCTGGCAACGGCCACTGGTTCTACGACGAACCCATTGAAGCCGCGCAATTCAACCTGCAGCATGGCACTACCACGATCTTGGCCTGTCTTTACTTCAATATGAATGCGCAACAATTGGTGGAACAAGCAGACTGCGTAAAAGCGGCAATGAAAATGCCCGAAGGCGCTTCCATCGCCGGCTTCTATATGGAATGTCCCTACATGAATCCCAAGTTCGGAGCTGACAGGGAAAATAATCCATGGAAGGGACCCATTTTAAAAGAAGAATACCAGCCCATTATCGATGCCGTTGGTACAGATGCCAAGGTTTGGGTGCTGGCTCCCGAACGGGAAAACATCCTGCAATTTGTGCTGGATGCCCGAAAAAACAATCCTACTGTTAAGTTCTCCGTAGGCCACAGCGAAGCTTCTCCCCAGCAAATCGAAGCACTGATGCCTTATGGCCTATGCATCGGCACACACCACACCAATGCAACGGGTGACCGCGTCTTCTATCCGGAGGTTCGGGGTGTTTGCGTGGATGAAGCGGTCAACTATAACCGGGATATCTACGCCGAGCTGATCTGCGACAGCCGTGGTATCCATGTAGATCCCTATATGCTGCGGCTGATCCGTAAAATTAAGGGTGAAGACCGGATCATCCTTATCTCCGATGCCTGTGTATTCGACGGTCCTGTCCCTCCCGGATATGACGGCGTTACCGACATTCTGTTTGACCACGCCGGTGAGATCGCAGGCTCTAAACTCAGCTTGGACGTGGCCTGCCGGAATATGATGAAGCACACTGGGGCATCCATCGTGGATGTGTTCCGCTATGCTTCCTACAATCCCTCCCGTGCCGTGGGATTCCCGGATCGCGGCGAAATCGCCGTAGGAAAACGTGCCGACCTGGTGATCGTAGATCACTGGATGAAAGTAAATAAAGTAATTTTTAACGGAAAGGTGCAGTAACTATGAGTAACATTATTTTTGAACCCGCTTCCAAATTCAGCTTTGCCCCCGCTGATTTCGTTCCTTTTAAGGATCGCGAGGTCTGTGAGCGTGTCCGCAAGATGAGCGGCAAGGAACTGGAAAACCGTGAGCCCTGGTGGCATCCCGAATTCAACGTCAAGGTCATGATGAACCCCCATCCCGTGCTGATTTCCACCCTCTTCACCCGGCTGAAGGCCGCTTCCGAAGCCGGTAAGACCTTCACTATGATTCTGGGCAACCCGGAGCCTGACACCTACATTCCTTTGGCGCAGCTCATTAACTACTTCCAGGTGGACTGCTCCAAGGTCCATATCTTCGCCGAGGATGAGTGGGCCGATGAGGACGGCAACATTGCCCCCGAGACCTATGAGGCCGGTTTTGTTCACTCCATGATTAAGTATCTGGTCATGCAGATTGATCCCAAGCTGCGTATGCCCATGGAGAACGTCCACTATCCCACCAACAAGAACATCGGTGACTACTCCAAGATCATCAACGATATCTCCGAAGGCGGCGCTGATATCATCTCCACCTCTCCCGGCTGGACCGGCCACGTGGCTTTCGTGGATCCTATTCCCGAGTTTGTCGGCAGCGGCGACATCGAGGAGTGGCTGAACCAGCCTGCTCAGATCGTCAAGCTGCATCCCATGACCATCCTGCAAAACTCCCTGAACGGCACTTTCGGTCAATCCGGTGACATTGCCAACGTGCCGCCCAAGGCTGCTACCATCGGCCCCATCGACGTGATGCGCGCCAAGGAGCGTATTGAGGTCCACGCACTGGCAACCAACGGCACCTTCTCCTCCTGGCAGAGAATGACCAGCCGTCTGGTCACCCACGGCCCTGTTACTCCTCTGGTTCCCTCCTCCATGCTGCAGACCAAGAAGACTCAGGTCTACATCTCCGACGAACTGGCCGCTCCCTTCGAGTGCTGGGAAAAGGTCGGCTACTAATTTGACAATAAACAGCAATTCCCGCTGCGGTTTCGCAGCGGGAATTATCATTATTCAAAGTAAAGCTTTCCGAAGTATTCAGAGCAATGGAATTCCGGCTTGGGCAGCTCAATGGGACTCCAGGAATAATAGTGTTCCTTGGGAGTAAGCTCGCCGCACTTGTAGAAGTTACCGCGCATCATGGCACCGGATTCTGCCTGGAAACCGGGAACAAACCGGCGGATCAGGTCTGTGGGGATCCGGTATGTGATCTGCCATCCGTCCTCGGTCATAGTCACTTCGGCATTCAAGGGATTCTCGTCCTTCATCACCAGACGGATCCGGTCAGGCCGGCCCAGACCAACACCCATGCACAGGCAGCGGTTGGGATTGAATTCAATGTTCAGATAGGTTCCGTCATGGGGATTGGGGCAGAAGAAAAATTCCATGCAGCTATCCACCCAGGGCTGGCCAAAGGGACCTTCCTCCACAGCACGGATTTCCGCTTCCTTTGTGGTCATACGGACATAGATGGCATCCGCGTCATAGCAAAGCTGGGCCTTGGTGGAAATACCGGCTTCGGCTACCCACAGGCAATTATCGACAGACACTGCGGGAACTTTCTCCCAGTCCAACTGCTCGTTCTTTTTGGTAATAATATAGGATTTCATAGTCTCCTCCTGTATAATGTCATTTATCTTTTCTGCTTCACAAAACAGCATACCGCGAATATTGTAGCATATCTGCCGGAACTTTGCAATGTGATCTTTGCGGAAAACCATTTTTTTGAGAAAAAAAGCTGACGCAATGATTTGCGTCAGCCTTTGGTTTAACGAATGACCCGTACCCGGAGAACACCGTCGATTTTCTGGAGCTTTTCGATCACCGCAGGAGGTGTGGGGTGGTCCAGATCCAGCATGGTGTAAGCATACTCACCACGGCTGCGGTTCACCAGATCGGAGATGTTGATATTCTCCGCTGCCACAGCGGCAGTGAACTGGCTCAGGGTGTTGGGGATATTGCGGTGCATGATTGTAATGCGGCCGGCTTTTGTGCAAATACCCATATCGCAGTTGGGGTAATTGACAGAGTTGATGATATTACCGTTTTCCAGGTAATTCATCACCTGACGGACAGCCATCTTTGCGCAGTTATCTTCCGATTCCTCGGTAGAAGCGCCCAGATGCGGAATGGCGATGACGCCTTCCATATTTGCCGTGCGGTCATTGGGGAAGTCGGTCACATAGCGATGGATCTTACCGCTCTTCAGTGCTTCCTCCAAAGCGTCATCATCTACAAGTGCGTCACGGGCAAAATTCAGCAGGATTGCCCCGTCCTTCATCTTAGAGATAGCTTCCGCGTTGATCATCTTACGGGTAGAATCCAGCAGAGGAACATGCAGTGTGATGATGTCGCACTTTTCATAGATTTCTTCCCGGGTCTTGGCATGGATGATATGGCGGTCCAGGTGCCATGCCGCGTCAATGGAAATGTAGGGGTCACAGCCGTAGACTTCCATACCCAATCTTCTGGCTGCATTGGCCAGAGGGCCACCGATAGCACCCAGACCGATAACACCCAGCCGCTTGCCCGCGATCTCGTGGCCGGCAAACTTGGACTTACCTTTTTCCACCTGCTTGGCAACATCCGCCGTATCGCTGATGGACTTGACCCAGTTGATGCCGCCAATGACATCACGGCTGCTCAACAGCAGGCCGCACAGGGCAAGTTCCATAACACTGTTGGCATTGGCGCCGGGGGTATTGAATACAACGATACCTTCCTCAGCGCATTTCTGCAAAGGAATATTATTGACACCTGCACCGGCACGGGCAATGGCCAGCAGATTCTCCGGCAAAGCCAGATCATGCATGGCCGCGCTGCGAACCAGCACAGCATCCGCATTATCCAGATTATCGGTTTTTTGATAGTCCTCCGTCCACAGGGCAGTACCCTTGGGGGAGATGGAATTCAGATAATGTACCTGATACATAGCTTAGATCTCCTTTTCGAACTTCGCCATAAAGTCCACAAGCTTCTCCACGCCTTCCAGAGGCATCGCATTGTAGATGCTGGCACGCATACCGCCGACACTGCGGTGGCCCTTCAGATTCACAAAGCCCGCCGCATCCGCTGCTTTGACAAATCTGGCATCCATTTCGGTGTCGCCGGTGATGAAGGGTACATTCATAAGGGAACGGTCCTTCTTCACAACGGTGCCCTGAAATAGCTTGCTGTTATCCAGGAAATCATAGAGAACGGCAGCCTTCTGCTCGTTGCGCTGCTTCATGACTTCCAGGCCGCCCATATCCTTCAGCCACTGGAACACCTTGCCGCAGATATAAATACCGTATGCGGGCGGGGTATTGTACATGGAACCGTTGTCGGCATGGGTCTTGTATTTCAGCATGGTAGGAGTACCGGGCAGCACGTCATCGGTGATCAGGTCTTCCCGAATAATGGCAATGACCACACCGGCAGGACCGATATTCTTCTGGACACCGCCGTAAATCATGGCATACTTATTTACATCCACCGGCTCGGACAGGAAGCAGGAGGATACGTCCGCCACCAGATCCTTACCCTTCGTATTGGGCAGTTCCTTAAAGGCAGTGCCATAAATAGTGTTGTTCTGGCAGATATAGACATAGTCGGCATTCTCGCTGATGGGCAGGTCGCTGCAATCAGGGATGTAAGAGAAGGTCTTGTCTGCGGAGCTGGCGATCACATTGGCGGTACCGTAGATGGCAGCTTCGGCACAGGCTTTTTTTGCCCACACGCCGGTGACGATATAATCCGCCACCTTGTTCTTCATCAGGTTCATAGGGATCATGGCAAACTGCTGGGATGCGCCGCCCTGGAGGAACAGCACCTTGTAATTAGAGGGAATCCCCATCAGCTCCCGCAGGTCTGCCTCGGCAGTGTCAATGATCTGCTGATAAGCCTTGCTGCGGTGACTCATTTCCATAACGCTCATACCTGTTCCGTTATAGTCCAGCATTTCTGCCGCCGCCTGTGTCAGAACACTTTCAGGCAGTACAGCGGGACCTGCGGAAAAATTGTAAACTCTTGCCATAATATTGCCTCCGTTTCCGGTTTTGTCTTTCTATTAAAGACAAATGTATTTGTGTTAAAGGATACCATTTTTTACATCAGAATACAATATGCGAAATAGACGATTCTTGTGCAAAAAACAGCGCTGTTTTACTCATTTTGCCCATGGACTCAGCGGATGCCATAGTTTTCGATGACGTAATCCATATCTTTGTCGCCGCGGCCGGACAGATTGATCAGCACACTGCCCTTGTTCAGCGTTTTTGCCAGCTTCATACCGTAGGCAACAGCGTGGGCGCTTTCAATAGCGGGAATGATACCCTCCATACGGGCCAGCTTAAAGAACGCGTCGATGGTCTCTTCGTCGTCGATAACATCGTACTTGACACGGCCGATCTCCTGCAGGAAGGCATGTTCAGGACCGGAAGAGGGATAGTCCAGACCGCTGGCCACGGAGTATACAGGAGCGGGATCGCCGTTTTCGTCCTTGAGCATGATGGAGTTAAAGCCGTGCATGATGCCCTCGGTACCGTACTTCAGGCTGGCGGCATGGTCGCCCATCTTGGGGCCACGGCCCAGAGGCTCCACACCGTAAATATCCACAGGATCGTTCAGGAAGCCGGCAAACATACCGGCCGCGTTACTGCCGCCGCCTACACAGGCAACCACAGCACTGGGCAGATGACCGGTCATATCGATAAACTGTTCTCTGGCCTCAATGCCCACAACACTCTGGAAGTCACGAACCATCATGGGGAAAGGATGGGGACCAAGGACGGAGCCGATGCAATAGATAGCATCCTTATACTCTCTGGCATAGGCATCGAAAGCAGCGTCCACCGCTTCCTTCAAGGTCTGCAGGCCGTGGGTGACTTCGATGACATTGGCACCCAGTATCTTCATACGGGCCACATTGGGAGCCTGCTTTTTGATGTCCACGCTGCCCATGTAAATATCGCATTCCAAGCCGAAGTAAGCAGCCGCGGTAGCCAGAGCAACACCGTGCTGACCGGCACCGGTCTCGGCAATGACCTTCTTCTTGCCCATGTAGGAAGCCAGCAGGCCTTCGCCCATGCAGTGATTCAGCTTGTGAGCGCCGGAATGGTTCAGGTCTTCACGTTTTGCATACAGCTGCACCCGTCCGCCCAAGGCATCGGAAAGACGCTCCAGATGGGAGATAGGCGTGGGACGGCCCTGGAATTCCTTACGGATGCGCCGCAGCTCCGCAATGAACTTACGGGACTGGGCAATGGAAAAATAGGCTTCGGTAATTTCCGCCATAGCAGTCTTCAGTTCCGGAGAAATATAGCAGCCGCCGTAACGGCCAAAGAAGCCGTTGTCATCGGGGTAGTTGTTAAAATAAGTTTCGAAATCCACACCGTTCATTTTCATAATCGTTTCCTCCTAAAATAAAAATCCCTTGACCTCTGTCAAGGGAAATAAAAATGCCCCAGACAGAACCGGTTGTCTGTCAAGGACGAATAAACAGCTTATCCGCGATGCCACCTTGATTCACGAAAAATCGTGCTCTCTGCGGGATACCAACATATCCCCGGCAACTGACGCATGCCCACGCGTTGCAGAATACTCAGCTTGCGCTTTTGACTGCACCCTCAGCGGCCCATCTTGCGGCATGCTTACTGCCCGGATCCCAGCACCCCGGACTCTCTGAAAGGGCATTGCCGCCGCCCCTCCGCCTCAACGGTTTCTATGATTCTACCGCTGTAATGCCCATTTGTCAATAGTTTTTTGTCGTTTGCGCGCGTATTTTTGTTTTCCCGGAAAATACACTTGCGCAGTTTTCCAGAAAATGTTATAGTTAGTATACTCCAGGAGGGATTTATATGGATCAGATTCTCAGATCTCATGCAGAACACATTATCACCGCTGCCATTCAAGCCGTGCAGCCTGACGAAGCAGTAAGAAGAGCATTGGACGGCCGGACCTTTCCGGGCCGTGTATTGTTAGTCGCCGCAGGCAAGGCCGCATGGCAGATGGCTAAGGCTGCTTCCGATTGCTTGGGCGACCGGATTGAAAACGGTGTGGTAGTAACCAAATACGACCATGTGATGGGTCCCATTGCCAATTTCACCTGCTGTGAAGCAGGTCACCCGGTTCCCGATGAAAACTCCTTTGCCGGGACCCAGAAGGCGCTGGATCTGGTAGCAGATCTAAAACCCGAAGACACGGTGCTGTTTCTGCTTTCCGGCGGCGGCAGCGCTTTGTTTGAAAAGCCTTTGGTTTCCGGGCCTGTGCTGCAGGATATTACTTCTCAGTTGCTGGCTTGTGGCGCAGACATCGTGGAGATCAACACCATCCGCAAGCGGCTTTCCGCCGTGAAGGGCGGACGGTTCGCGGAGCTTTGTAAACCCGCACAGGTGCTGAGCATTGTCCTTTCGGACATTCTGGGTGATCCTTTGGATATGATCGCCTCCGGTCCCGCCTGTCCCGACAGCACCACCTGCGCGCAGGCTGTTGCCATCGCTGAAAAGTATCGGCTGCAGCTGACCGAAGAAGCAAAAGCGCTTCTGTTTCAGGAGACACCGAAGGCACTGGATAATGTGACCACCTTGATCAATGGCTCTGTCAGAGAGCTTTGCGCCGCTGCCGCTGCCGTTTGTAAGGATCTTGGCTATGTGCCTGTGCTGCTGACCGATCAGCTTTGCTGTCAGGCAAAAGAAGCAGGCAGCTTCCTTGCCAGCATTTTGAGATCCCATGTCTCCGGCGGCAAAAAGCTGGCTTTTTTGGCCGGTGGTGAGACCGTTGTCCATTTGACCGGCAAGGGCAAGGGCGGCAGAAATCAGGAGCTTGCACTGGCCGCGGCCATCGGCATTGACGGAATTCCCGGTGCCGCTGTGTTCAGTGTGGGCAGTGACGGTACCGACGGCCCCACAGACGCGGCAGGCGGCTATGTAGACTTCGAAACCGCGGCTGAACTCCGTTGCCAGGGCATCGATATCTTCCAGGTCCTGAAGGACAACGATGCCTATCACGCACTGCAAAAGTGCGGCGGTCTTGTCGTCACCGGACCTACCGGCACCAACGTCAATGATGTGGCAGTAGCGCTTCTCAACATCTAAGATTCACAAAAGCTGCAGTCCTATGGCTGCAGCTTTTTATGTTGCAAGAACGAAAGAAAACGTGTATAATACAATATCATAGAATTTAGAAAGAAGGCGTTACCATTATGCGCAAGCCTCTGGTATTCCAATCCGATTTCGGCTATGTTGACGGTGCTGTCAGTGCTATGTACGGTGTCGCCTACGGGGTGGATCCCAAGCTGCTGATCTCCAATCTGACCCATGAGATCACACCCTATGATATCTGGGAAGCATCCTACCGCTTGATCCAGACCGTGGCATATTGGCCCGAGGGTACTGTATTTGTCAGTGTTGTGGATCCGGGTGTTGGCTCCGCCCGCCGCTCCATTGCGGTAAAAACCAATGACGGGCATTATGTCATTACCCCCGACAACGGCACACTGACCCATATCAAGCGCATGAGTGGTATCGTCGAAGCCCGAATCATCGACGAAACCACCAACCGGCTGAAAGGCTCCGGGCAGAGCTACACCTTCCACGGCCGGGATATTTATGCCTACACCGGCGCAAGGCTGGCATCCGGGGTAATCTCCTTCCGGGAAGTAGGACCCGAAGTGCCTGTGGAAAGTGTCATTGAGCTGCCGGTGGAAGAAGCGGTATTTGAAAATGCCGGTGTCTATGGCACCATTGATGTTTTGGATGTTCGCTTCGGCAGTTTGTGGACAAACATCCCCCGCGCGCTCTTTGAGCAGTTGGGTGTCACCCATGGCAATCATGTGGAGATCCGCATTGAGAACGGTACCCGCACTGTATATAAAAATATTCTGGTTTACGCCAAGAGCTTTGCCGATGTGTATGTGGGTGAGCCTTTGGTGTATGTCAACAGTCTGGATTGCATGGCGGTGGCTATCAATCAGGGCAGCTTTGCCCGGGCCTATAACATTGGCACCGGCAACAGCTGGAAGCTGCGGATCCGTAAAGCGCCACGGGTCATCTATGAATAAGGAGTGATTGGATGAAGAAACCTTTGATCGAATTTAAGGACTTTACTTTTCAATATTTTTCACAGGCAGAACCAACACTCCATGATATCAATCTGACCATTTACGAAGGCGAAAAGGTATTGATCGTCGGTCCCTCCGGCAGCGGAAAAAGCACCCTGGGTCACTGCATCAACGGTTTGATTCCCTTTGCCTACCGAGGGCAGATGACCGGCAGTGTCAAGGTGGCCGATCTGGAAACCAAAGACGCGGATATTTTCACCCTTTCTCACCATGTGGGTACTGTTCTGCAGGATTCCGACGGCCAGTTCGTGGGTTTGACCGTGGGCGAAGACATTGCCTTTGCGCTGGAAAACGATTGCAAAGTCCAGAAGGAAATGCACGAGACCGTTCAGCAGGTAGCCGATATCGTGGATATGGGCAAGCTTTTGAAATCCTCCCCCTATGAGCTTTCCGGCGGTCAGAAGCAGCGGGTGGCCTTCGCTGGTGTTATGGTCAATGATGTGGATGTTCTGCTCTTTGACGAGCCTTTGGCTAATCTGGACCCCGCCACCGGCAAAACTGCCATTGACCTCATTGACAAGATCCAGAAGCAGTATGACAAAACCGTTGTGATCATTGAACACCGGTTAGAAGATGTGCTGTACCGCAGCGTGGACCGGATCATCGTATTCTCCGAAGGCCGTATTGTAGCGGATATGGCCCCTGACGAACTGATCGCCAAGGGCATTCTGCCTGAGCTTGGCATCCGGGAGCCACTCTATGCCACAGCGCTGAAATATGCCGGTGTGGAAATCACCCCCGAAATGGGTGCCGGTCGTTTGGATACATTACAGTTGGAAGCTGCTAAGGATCAACTGGTTGCATGGAACGCAAGCCAGGTACCCGTCACTGCGGCAGAGGAAAGGCCGCCGATCCTGGAAGTGAAGAATCTGCGTTTCCAGTACACCAAGAAGCGTGAGATCCTGCGTGACATCAGCTTCACCATCCGGGAAGGTGAAATGGTCAGCATCGTCGGCACCAACGGTGCCGGTAAGAGTACCCTGGCAAAGGTTATCTGCGGATTTGTGACGGAGTCCTCCGGCGAGATCCTGTACCGGGGGGAATCGCTGAAGGGCCAAACCATCAAGGAACGCTCCCAGAAGATCGGCTATGTGATGCAGAACCCCAACCAGATGATCTGCAAATCCATGATCTACGACGAAGTGGCCCTGGGTCTGCGTCTGCGGGGTATGGATGAAGCTGTAATCGCCGAAAAAGTAGAGAAGGCACTAAATATCTGCGGCTTATCCCCCTTTAAAAAGTGGCCCATCTCCGCGCTGAGCTTCGGTCAGAAAAAGCGTGTGACTATCGCATCCATTCTGGTCATGGATCCCCAGATCCTCATTCTGGACGAGCCTACCGCCGGACAGGATTACTACCACTACACCGAGATCATGGAGTTCCTCAAGAGTCTCAATGATCAGGGTGTGACCATTCTGATGATCACCCATGACATGCATCTGATGCTGGAATACACCCCCCATGCCATTGTCATCAACGGCGGTCAAAAGATCGGTGACAGCACTGCCGTAGATATTCTGACCAATGGGGATATCGCTTCTCAGGCAAATTTGAAGCTGACCAGCCTGTATGATCTGGCTATCGCCGCCGGTATTGAAGACGCAGCAGGTTTTGTGCAGCACTTCATCGACTACGAACGGGAGGTGTACCGCCATGAAGGATAAGATTTTTGACTATGTGGAGCGGGACAACTGGGTTTTTAACCTCTCCGGTGTATCCAAGCTGATCTGCTTTATGATTCTCTCCGCCGCGGTCATGTTTACTTACGATATCCGCACGATCCTCATCGTCATGGTGCTGAGCTTCCGGGTCCTGCATGTATCGGGCATCACATTCAGCCAGATCAAGGTCATGCTCTGGGCGGTACTGCTGTTCTTGGGAATGAACTTTATCCTTACCTATCTGTTCAACCCCACCTACGGCGTAGAAGTCTACGGAACGTGTCATGAGCTGTTCCGCTTCAGTTCCCGTTATACCGTAACATTGGAGCAGCTTCTTTACCAGGTGACGAAGTTCTTTAAATACGGTGCCGTCATTCCGCTGGGCATGCTGTTCCTGTTAACCACCAATCCGTCGGAATTTGCCGCCTCTCTCAACGGCATCAAGGTCAATTACAAAGCCTGCTATGCCCTGGCCCTGACACTGCGCTATTTCCCCGACACCATCCGCAATTACAATGACATTGCCATCGCCCAGCAGAGCCGCGGCCTGGATCTTTCCAAAAAGGAAAAGTTATCTGTGCGGATCAAAAATGTTATGAACATCTGCGTGCCTCTGATTTTTTCCACCATGGATCGGATCGATGTAATCAGCAATGCCATGGACCTGCGTGGATTTGGCAAGCATAAAAAGCGCACCTGGTATGCCAAGCGGCCCATGCAGCGGCTGGATTATATATGTATCGGCATCAGCGGTGCCATACTTGCCCTTGTGATCTTGATCTCCGTGTTCTTTAACCACGGAAGATTTTGGAATCCCTTTATTTGAAAGGAGAAATCATTATGAGTATGTTTGATAAACCCATCCTTGTATTTCAGACAGACTTTACCTATGCCGAAGGTGCTGTCAGTTCCATGTACGGTGTGGTAAAAACCGTAGACCGGGAGCTGGAGATTTTCGACGGCACCCACCAGATCCCCCAGTATGACACCTGGAGTGCCAGCTACCGCCTGTACCAGAGCCTGCAGTTCTGGCCCAAGGGCACCATCTATGTATCCGTCGTTGACCCCGGTGTGGGCACCAAGCGCCGTGCCTGCGTGGCCAAAACCGTGGACGGCTACTATATTGTCACACCCGACAACGGTGCCCTAACCCATATCAAAAAGTATGTCGGCATTGAAGCCGTCCGGGAAATAGACGAAACCGTCAACCGTCTGCAGAGCACCCGTGGTGTTGCCATTTTCCACGGCCGTGATCTGTTCGGTTACACCGCCGCAAGGCTTGCCAGCGGCATTATCGATTTTGAAGGTGTCGGCCCTGCGTATCCTGTAGAAGAGATCGTGGAGCATCCCATCTATGAACCCGATGTAAGCGACGGATGTGTGAAGGGTTACTTTGAGATCAACGACCCCAACTTCGGCAACCTTTGGACCAACATCCCCCTGGAAGCCTTTAAGGGCGCAGGCTTTGAATACGGCGACATGGTAAATGTCACAATTTGCCGTGACGGTCAGGAAGTTTTCAATCAGCGGGTTCTGTTCCACCAGAGCTTTGGCTTTGCCCGGAAGGGTGATCCCATGATCTACAACAACGAGCTGATGAAAGTAGCCATGGCTGTTAGTCAGGGCAGCATGTGCAAAAAATATGATCTTTGGTTCGGTCCGGAGTGGACTGTGATGTTTACAAAATAAAATCCTTATGATATAATTGCAGGACTACGGAAAAGTCCGTAAAAAAAGGAAAGATAACGGAGGTTTTAGTCATGAAAAAGAAACTGTTCGGCTTCAGCACCAAGACTCTGGTTGGCACCGCACTGGGTGCTGCCCTCTTCACCGTCCTGTTTATGTACGTGAAGATCCCCACCGGCATTCCCGAAACCCAGATCCAGTCCGCTTACGGTATCGGCGGCTTCTTCGCTGCAATGTTCGGCCCCATCGCCGGCATGCTGGTTGCATTCATCGGCCATGCCCTGTCTGACATCGTGCAGTACGGCAGCGCCTGGTGGAGCTGGGTCATCGCTTCCGGTGTCGCAGGTCTGATCATGGGTCTGGTATATCCCAAGCTCCATGTAGAAGACGGCATCCTCACCTGGAAGGACATTCTTCTGTACAACATCACACAGATCGTTGCCAACGTTTTTGCATGGATCGTTGTTGCTCCCGTTCTGGACATCGTGATTTATTCCGAGCCTGTGGAGCTGGTCTTCACCCAGGGTGTTGTTGCTGCTCTGACCAATGCTGTCTCCGCCGGTGTCATCGGTTCTCTGCTGCTGTTCCTGTACAGCAAGACCCGTGCCAAGAAGGGCAGCCTGACCAAGGAATAATTCCCTACATAAAAAATCAGCACACCAAAGGGTGTGCTGATTTTTTATGCTTCCTATTAGGGTAAATGATCGTTTAGCGCTGCATCCAAAGCCTTCCCCCGAGGGGGAAGGTGGCTGCCCGAAGGGCAGACGGATGAGGGGAATGACAGGTTTTTGACCCCTCATCAGTCAAAAATCATAGATTTTTGACAGCTTCCCCCCAAGGGGAAGCCTTTAGGGTGCGGTGGTAGTTTGTGAGATAAACGCTCATTTTGCGCTGCATTAGGGCAGTTTGCCCAGAATGAGAGCCGTTTTGGGCGGCACAGTGCAGCTTCCTCTGACACCGATGTGCAGCTTCCACTGAAACGCGGAATCTCCGTCCACCAGCACCTGCCATTTTCCCTCCGGCAAATGCAGCTTCCGGGCATTCTCACCGCAGTTAAAGGCCAGCAGAAGGTTCTCCCATTTACCGCCCTCGCCCCGGTTATCCAGACACACCGCCGCCGCGTTGTCTTCAAAATCCTTCGACCACAGAACCCGCTTGCCTGCCTTGCCGGATTTATCCTGCAAGCCGGGACACTGCATCCGCAGTGCGATCAATCCCCGGTAATAATCCACCAGCGTTTTGTTCTGCCATGCCCGCTCCCAATCCAACTGATTGACCTCGGCGCTGGAGCAGTAGCTGTTCTTGATGCCGCCCTTGGTTCTGCCGAACTCCTCACCGGACAGGAAGAAGGGTCTTCCCTGACAACAGAAATTGATGGCGGCAGCCAGCCGGTTGGCCTTTTGGACATGCTCCGCAGTTCCCAAAAAGTTTTTATTGGGATCCATGGTATAGATCAGCTTATCCCACAGCGTCCAATCGTCGTGGCAGGAAAGATAAGTGATCGTCTGATAGGGGGTTTGGTATGCGCCATTCTCCCCCGCCCAACCGGCAACACATTTATGCAGTTTTTCCCCGGTGATCTTTCCGCCGTTGACAAAGCCCACGCTGCCCGCGTCCATGACATTGCCCTTGACCGCATCCCGGGTATCGTCGCAGAATGCGCCGATTTTAGGATCGATCCGCTTCAAGCTACCCTTGTCACAAAGAAGCGTGCCTTCTCTTGCGTAGGTGTTGTCCGCCCGCCAGGGTTCGCCATATACCAGCTTTTCCCCAACGCCGTAGCGTTTATCCAGTTCCTTTTGAAGGCTGTTCATCAGCCCGTCATCCAGCAGGCCCATCAGGTCAAACCGGAAGCCGTCCATGTGATACTCTTCCACCCAGTACAGAGCAGACTCCAGAATATAACGGCGGCACATGCTCCGCTCGGATGCGATATCATTGCCGCAGCCGGAGCCATTGGAGGTTTTGCCATTCTCATCCTGACGGTAGTAGTACCAGGGAACGGTTTTAAACAACGGCGATTCCAAATCGTAAGTATGGTTATACACCACATCCATGATCACCCGGAAGCCATGCTTGTGCAGGGCCGCGACAGCCTGCTTCAGTTCCCGGATGCGCACTTCACCCCGGTATGGATTGGAAGAGTAGCTGCCTTCCGGAATATTATAATTGACAGGGTCATAGCCCCAGTTGTAGCCCACATCCTGCCGGGTTTCATCCACGGAGCCGTAATCATAGACAGGAAGAAGCTGGATGTGAGTCACGCCCAGCCGTTTCAGGTAGTCAAGTCCCGTAGGATGGATACCGTCCCGATGCAAGGTGGTACCTTCCCGGCAGAGCGCTGTAAATTTGCCCCGATCCGCTTCGGCAAAGCCACCGGCCATGTCCCAGGAAAAATCCTTCACATGCAGTTCATAGATCACCTGCTCTGCCGTGGCAGCAGGCGCACGATCTGCTTCCCACCCTTCCGGGTTTGTCCTTGCCAAATCGATGACCATGCTTCTGTGGCCATTGATGCCGCA
The DNA here is from genome assembly GCA_045606145.1 of Faecousia sp. GTDB lineage: Bacteria > Bacillota > Clostridia > Oscillospirales > Oscillospiraceae > Faecousia. Next base: position 20,949 of record JAZURG010000104.1, on the reverse strand, counting down.
GGCTTTGGCATAGGGGTCCTGGCTGATACGGGTCACACCGTCCACGGTCACTTCATAGTCAAAATACCAGCCGTCCAGATTCCGGGAGGTGGCATAGGACCAGATTCCCTTTTCACCCTTGTCCATGTAGATCTTTTCCACCGCCGGCGCGTTACTGCCGGCTTGATACAACCGGACCGCCACCTGTTGGGCCGTAGGCGCCCACAAAACAAATTCCGTACCTTTTTCTCCGCAAAAAGCGCCCAAAGGCTCTTCAGTGTGGAATTTTTCCGCAAACTCCTTGCTGTCAAACCAGATTTTGTTCATCTTTGGCTTCATCCCGCTTCCCCCGCTGCTGTTTATACTATCCGCAAATCAGTATAACCCAAAGTCGTAAAATATTCCAGTATTATTTATGTACCCGGGATAAAAATCACCCCGGGCAGAATTTTATTCCCCGCAGTCCGCCAGGCACCGCACGAAGCAGGCGGCGGCTGTCACCATCAGCGCAAAGAACCCTGCGGTCAGGCCCACCAGGATCGCACTGATAACACTGGTAGCAACGATTCCTACTGCCAGCAGCACCACGGACAGCAGTACCGTACCCAGAATCCCCGTCAGCACCGCCTGCAGTGCCGTACACAGGCAGGAACCTGCATACCGGCGAACCAGTGCCGTAGTCAGTGCAAGAACACCCAGTGCGGCAATAGCAACGGCAAAGGCCACGATCAAAAAGACGGGCGTTACGGTGATGGTACCGGTGATCTGCAAAAACGCAGCCACGATTCCAATGATGATGCTTGCCACGATAGCCAGCAGCACACAGCGGTTACGGCAGTTACACCCAAAGATCGACATATTTTTCACCTCCCATTGCAATATATGTCCGGACGCAGGAAGAGGTTCCGGCAGAGCGTAAACTATTCATTTTGCAATGCGCTGGGAAAAGAATGCAATTGTCTATTATGTCACAGCGCAGTATAATAAGAAAAAACGGAGGTTCTGTGATATGAATCAGCAAAAACAAGTGCGAATCGGTGTCATCGGTTTGGGTAATATTGGGTTTGTCCATGCCTCGTGTTTTTTTAAGGGTGCCGTGGACGGTGCCGTGCTGGCCGCAATCTGCGATCGGAAGGAACATTTGCAGCAGGAGATGGAAGCACATTTCACCGGTGTTCCCTTTTACACCGATTACCGGGAGCTTCTGCAAAATCCCACGATCGATGCGGTGATCATAGCTGTCCCCCATCCCAGCCACAGTGATATTGCCATAGAGGCTTTCGCAGCGGGTAAACATGTACTGATTGAAAAACCCATGGACATCACCCTGTCCAAAGGAAAAGCCCTGTGCGAAGCGGCAAAGAAAAGCGGAAAGTGCTTTGGCATCATGCTCAATCAGCGCACAGGCAAGCTCTTTGCCAAGGCCAGAGAAATTGTACATTCCGGTCAGTTGGGCCAACTCAAGCGTTCCGTTTGGATCATCACCAACTGGTACCGCACCCAGCATTACTATGACTCCGGTACATGGCGGGCTACCTGGACGGGAGAGGGTGGCGGTGTTCTGGTGAATCAGGCACCCCATCAACTGGATCTTTGGCAGTGGATCTGCGGCATGCCGGAGCAAATTACCGCATTCTGCACCGAAGCCAAGTATCACAGAATCGAAGTAGAAGACGATGCCACCATTTTTGCACGGTTTCCCGGCGGTGCGGAAGGTGTTTTCATCACCACCACCGGCGAATATCCCGGCACCAACCGGTTGGAGATCTCCGGCAGCAAGGGAAAGCTAGTTTTGGAAAACGGAACACTGAAATGGTGGCGCTTGCAAGAGGATGAACGGGATTTCTGCTTAACATCCGATGCTTCCTTTGCCCATATTCCAATGGACTATGAGGAGATTGAAGAAGAAACAGAAAAGCATGGACACCAAAAGATCCTGCAGAATTTTACCAACAGTATATTGTATGGTGAACCCCTTTTGGCACCGGGCTATGAAGGCATCCACGAGCTGACCATCCAAAACGCGGCCTATCTGTCCGCCTGGAAGGGCAATGTTCCGGTGGCGCTTCCCTTCAATGAGGATGAATACGACCGTCTTCTGGCAAAGAAGCAGTCGGACAGTAACATCGGCTCCGCCGCCGCGCAGGACACTAAACGCACCGAATATTCCGAGCGTTGGCAGATCAACTGGTAATCCAAGGGCAGGCACATCCGTGCCTGCTCTTTTTATTAAGATAAATGATCGTTTATGCGGGCAGTGCCCGCGGCCAATTCGTGCACAGTGCGGTACTAATCGTTACTTCCCTAACCCGCTCGGTATCGTTCTTGCGGCAATTTTCGATAGAATTCGTAGGGCGGGGCCTTGGTCCCGCCGCCAGCAGTGCGGTATTTCGGCGGGAGCAAGCCCCCGCCCTACAATATCCATCGTAAGATAAACGATCATTTATATCCTTATCCGGCTTATGGATTGACATTTTGCGATGCAAGATTATAATAATACTATATCTAATTTGTAAAGGAGAGATCCTTCTATGTATTACCGTATGAATGTTGCCGGTCTGGACCGCGACCTGCCCATTTGCCCCGTGACTGATGACCTGTACATTGCCGGCTTTGTGATCTTTGGCGATCAGGAGTTGACCGTTGCCTGTGCCCGTGAACTGCTGGCCAGAGCGCCGGAGTATGATTACATCATCACCGCGGAAGCCAAGGGTATTCCTCTGGCTCACGAAATGGCTCGCCAGGCTGGTGATGCCAAGTACATTCTGGCCCGCAAGGCACCCAAGCTCTACATGACGGAAGTGTTCTCCTCCACCGTCAAGTCCATCACCACTGCCAAGGAGCAGACGCTCTATCTGGATGGCGCTGACGCAGCGCTGATGAAGGGCAAGAAAATACTGATCGTTGACGATGTGATCTCCACCGGCGAGAGTCTGAAGGCATTGGAAGTACTGGTTGAAAAGGCTGGCGGCATCATCTGCGGCCGCATGGCGATTCTGGCTGAGGGCGATGCCCAGAACCGGGCAGATCTCATTTATCTGGAAAAACTGCCCCTGTTCAATCCTGATGGCACTGTAAAAGCATAAAGGTATTCCGTTGCTCCAAAGAATAATGCAGCGCACACCGGTGTGGCGATTTCCCAAACACAGGGAGATTGCCACACCGGTGTGCGCGTTTGCTTAGAAGGGCACAATTAAGATAATATGCCGGTTTGCTTTTGTCGGTTACTGCATCAACATGTGTGATACATATTTCTGGCAATGACCTCATTTTGAAATTCTTTAGGAAGCTTCACGAAGTACACGGATAATCCATGCAGCCGCACTGTCAGATTCTGATAGGCCTGGGGGTCCTTTTGCGCCGCGCGCAGCTGTGCCACCGAAACATGATTCGGATTCAATGCCTGTCCTCCGTTTGCTGCAAAGGCAAGAAACAGGCTTGCCAGCACTTCCTCAGAAAGATTACTGGAGGTGGGCAGTATCACATCCAATACAGAAATACCACCGCTTTTATCCAAATCCAATCCACGCAGTGAGTTGATCGGCTTGGTGATGCTATCGATTTTTTGTAATCTGCTGGGACCGATACTCTGACTCATATAATCCTTATCCGTTCTTCCATCCGGGGTGGCGCGTACATGCGGAGCGCTCATCCAGAAGTGGGCATAAGTAAAGGTGGAAAAAATATATTTACCACACCGTTCGTTGTCAATGGTCATGGCATGGTCGTTCAGATCCCGGAAAACCCGTGCCGCGAACGTATCCGCTTCGGTAATATCGTGACCGAATTTCGGATAACGAAGCATTTTCTCACGAAGCAGTTCATAACCCACCCAGTTAGCAGCCAGTGCTTGCCGAAGCTGTGACAGAGTAACAATTTTCTCGTCATAGACAGCCTTTTTGATGGCATATAGGGAATCCGTCAGTGTGGCAAAGCCAACGGCAGAGAAAGTAGCCAGATTGTATTTTGCGCCACCGGCAGTGTAATCCTTGCCGCTCTCCAGACACCCCTTCAAGGTGGCAGAAAAGATGGGAGACGGACAAACATCTCTGTATTTCTCGCCAAAGGGGCGGCGAATGTCTGCCGCATAGGACAGCATATTTTTCATGTTGGCAAGATACTTGCCATAGAACACTTCAAAGGTATCTGCCTGCTCGATGACCTTCGGCAGGTTATCAATGGTCTGTTGGCAATAGGCCGTGGTATCTACAGGATTCAGACTCAGATCCAATACTCGCGGTAGAATAAAGTACATTGCGACACCGGCAGAATGCTCGCAGCCTTCTACTATAGTTTCCTGACAGCCGCCATTGACATAAAGCCGTGCGTCCTGCAGCTCCCGGCCTGTATGGCACAGCGCGGGAATCACCACATCATCATTGATTAACGCAAATACATTGTGGCCTCTTTTGAGAGATCCGGCAATGAGACACAGGTATTCCCCAGGAGAATTCCGGGACATTCTGCAGTTGAGCTTGGGATTTATCAGGTTTAACCTTTCGTGAGTGGTAATGACCAGCTCCGTCACTTCATTGAAAACCGTGTTACCATCCTGGTCACAACCGCCCAGCTCCACACAGGTGCTGTTATCCGCCCAATACGATAATTGCGGATTGCATCGAATGTCCGGAATGCACAGCCATTTTTCCAGCAGACCAACAGCCTCTTCCCGAGTGATTCTGCCGGATTCGATATCCTGTTCATACAGGGGACCCAATAACCTGTCTGCATGACCCAGAACAGAAATGCCTTTGCCATCGAGCGTGGCAATTACCTCACGAAGGAAAAGCAGAGCTGCCAGACCCTCATAAAAGGTTCTGGGTGGATTGGCAGGTACCCGTCCGGCGGTTTCCTGGATCAAATTGAGACAGTACTGCTCTTCGGGGTCGGTGCAGCTTTGGAGCTTGCGCTGTGCGGCAGCCTGGAACCGGCCGGCGATTTTCAGCAGGGAAAGCAGGCCGCGCTTTGCACAGGTATTGAACTTGTATTTTTCGTTGCCTACAGGTTCAGTTTCCAGAATGGCATCGATTTCCCCGATGATCCCCAGAATTCCCTTGTCAAAGATTTTTGTGTAACCGATGCAGTGATGATCCGTATCAAAGACTCCGCCTAAGGCAATACCCAGATACCCTTCGGGAGGCTCTTTCTGTGACCCAGGGTGTTCAGCAGGAATATAACCTAACTCCTTAATGTGGCGCTGGAGCGTGTGGGCGTTCACAATCTCTTGATCGTGGTTCCAACCGGCAACCTCGCCTCCACCCCAAGTCTTTGCGCTGCGTAGGCCCATTTCAAAATAGAAAGGACAGTAAGGCAGCAACACCGGTTCGAAAAGCTCGGCAACCGTCTCGTATAAATAACACTTCAGTTCTGTCGCAGAAAGGTCGGGATGCTCCCGCTTCACAGCTTCCATCCGGCTGAAAATCTTATCACGGGTGGAAATATAATCTTCGTTTATACGGATATCCCGAATGGAATCGTAATACTCAAAAGCCCCGTCTGTAAATTTCGTTTTTATCACAAAGCATCCTCCTGAATCATTGGGAATTTCTTCTTACCACATTCTTCTTGACGGCTCCAGCTTAACAGGAGATTCCCCTCTGAAGGGGATTTCCTCAAGGATACAGCGGACGGTTCCCTCCTGACATAATGCGCTGGATTGATACATGTCCTTGCAAAATTATTCTAGCACCTTGCATTTGACAAAACAATGATATATAGTATTTAATAACTTGATTTATCCTGCTTTTTGGAGGGTTTGATATATGCGGATTATGAACCTGATGATGTGTACAAACGGCAGAAAAAACTTTTCTTTTCGCACATCAAATCCCGCACACGGCCATCTGTTTGTCAGATTCAAATCAAATGCTGTTGTCTTGACCAAATCCGGCTACCAAAATGCCAAGCCTGGGGATTATATTTTCTATCACAAGCACGAAACCATGCACTATACCTCTTATGAGGGTGAAGAATTCATTCATGACTTTTTCCGCTTTGATATGCTGGAGGATGATTTAAAACACTTCAATATACCGACTTCCACGCTTTTTACTGAGCCCTTTTCCGAAAAGCTGGAGTCCCTGCTGAAAATGCTGACGCAGGAATACTTCACGCCCTCCCCGCTCCAGGCGGAAGCCCTGCATTTTACGGGACTGCTGTTCCTCGTCAGTGTCAGCCAGCATCTGTCTCAGTACGGCATGCCCTTTCAACAGAACATCAATCGCCCCGCCCTGCTCGACATACGGTTTGATATCTATCGCTGTCCCCAGGAGCCTTGGTCCGTGGACGCACTGGCAAAGCGGGTAATGTTAAGCCCCTCCTATTTTCAGCACATTTACAAGGAGACCTTTGGGATCAGTCCTATCAATGATGTGATCCAGGCCCGTGTGGCCATGGCTGAAAATTTTCTGCTTTTCTCAGAAAAGAACGAGACCGAGATCGCGCTCCTGTGCGGCTACAACAATGTGGAACACTTCGTGCGGCAGTTTCGTAAGTGTAGGCATATTTCTCCCTCCCGCTTTCGTGCGGAAAGCAAATCACCCCAACAGCCGTAGCTGTTGGGGTTTTGTTCAACCTTTTTTTACAGGAACATTCGTTTTGGCGGCGATTTGCGCAATCCAACCGTCCACCGTTTCATTGCTGGGGAAGGTCAAATCTGCAAGAGGATACGCCTTTCCCAGATTTTCTGCTTTCCCCGCACCCAGAGGGTGATAGGGCTCCACATCGATCTGCAGAATGTTTTTCAGAGAGTTGGCTGTTGCCGCAATGCCTTCCAGATGCTCCCGGGTATCGTTCAGCGTAGGAATGATGGGACAGCGTAGAATGATCTTACACCCCATATCATCCAACATCCGAAGATTTGCCAGGATTCGCTCATTGGGAACACCCGTGTATGCTTCATGCTTTTTACTGTCCGTTTCCTTGTAGTCAAACAGGAAAATATCCACAAGACCGGCGATTTTTTTGAACGCCTCGGCACTGGCGTAGCCGCAGGTCTCCATGCAGGTATGCAAGCTGTGTTTTTTCAATTCTGCCAGCAGTTCATATGTAAATTGGAGCTGAAACATCGGCTCTCCGCCGGAGAGGGTAACACCGCCGCCGGAGCAGTCATAAAAGATTTTGTCCTTTAAAACTTCCTCAAGAATCTCGGAGACTGTTTTCTGATGCCCCACTGCTTCCAGCGCATCGGACATGCAGACCTCCGCACACTTGCAGCACTGGACACATTTGGCGCGGTCAAATATGTGGCACCCATCTTGCAGACTGTGACAGCCTTGGGGGCAGACCTCAGCGCATTTCATACATCCAATGCACTTTTTAGCATCAAAGAGAAGCTCCTGCTTTTTGGACTTGGACTCCGGGTTGTGGCACCACAAGCAATTCAAAGGACACCCTTTGTAAAAAACAGTGCTTCGAATTCCGGGACCGTCGTTGATGGAGAATTTTTGTATATTGAAAATCGTTCCTTTTATCACAGCAAACAACCTTCTTATATTTCTATCAGTCTAACCCGCAAACAATGGGTATATATGTTTAATCAAAGGCAAGGCTAAAGTATGTGGGTACGGGAAGCATGCTGTTTCCAAGAGGCCGGTACATAGCAAACGGCTTTCCTTGTCCACGGGTGCGGAAGATACCTTTTGTATAGCCGAGGGTCCGGACGATGCCGGGGGCGGTCTGAGGATCGCCCAGCAGTTCCATGCCAATCAGGGTATCTCCGTCGCTGTGAGCGGCCAACAGGAAATTCTGTCCGATGTACAGCTCTGCCTGGGTTGCCAAAAAGGCCAAGTTCTCGTTTTCCTGGATCACCGCATTCGGTTCCAGCAGAGATAAAACGTCCCGACGCTGCTCGGCATATTCTTCCGGAGTCGCCCGGCGAAGCTGTACCTCATCGGTGGAACCGGTACATACAAACTCCGCCATGGGAGAGAAACCGGTGTAACCCATGTTTTCATAAAAAGTAAAAAGCTCCTGAGTCCCGGGAACCAACACGGCACCTGCATAACCCTGCTGCTCCAAAACATGATGCACTTCATCCATCAAATTATGGGCGATCCCGCGGCCGCGATGCTCCATGTAAGTAGCCAGCGCGTACACATAGGCAACCTTGCTGCCCCGCACAGAACAGTCAAACCAATAGACGGCGGCAAGCACGTTGCCGTTTTCTGTCACACAGCGGCAGCGTTCCGGGGAATAGGCCGTGTCAAAAAAGGCTTCCAGAAATTCTCCTGAGTCGCCAAATGCTTCCCGCCACAGATCCCACAGTTGGGACATCTGGCTGAAAGCGGGTTTATCAATAGTCATATCCATCCTCCAGTAGGCATGCCCAGCATTTTTCTACCAAATGGTGCGGGTAGTAGCTGAGCTTTGCTTTTCGAAGACCTTCCAGACCCAAATCGTCTTCCCGGTTCAAAAACTGAAGCCGGGGATATTTTTCACGCAGATATCGGGCAAATTCGCAATTGATCACGGCATAGGCACCGTCTACATCCTGCCGAGCCTTCTCAAAGTGGATATCGAAGGTGTTTTCAGACAGGGGACTGCCGAGGGTAAAGGCCAAAATCTCGTTGCTGTCACGCAGCACAAGTCCTTCCATGCCCAGGGCGGCATAGTGAGCCAGTGCCTTACTCAAGGCGGCCCGCTCCATATGGTAATCACCCTGAGGATCTTCCCGGAGCCGGTCGGCATACCAGCTTTCCGTCATTTCCATAACAGCGGAAATGTTATCGGCAGACAGAGGCTCCACTGTGTAGTAGGGAAACCGATCCCGAAAACGGTTGTAGTGATTGCGTTTTTTCTGATATTTGCGGCCTTTCAGATCTGCAAGGTCATGAATGTCATAAACATAATCATAAGAATCCCGGTCACAGTGGAAACGAAACATGCCGGGATATTCTGCTTCAATATATGCAATATTATCCTGATTCAGACCGGTAATGCGGCAGGGAATGCCACGCTCCTGGGCATCGGCAATGATGGCATCCAGAGCGCGTTTCTTGTCGGCATTGCCTGCGGGGAAGGGGTATACAGTCCGGCGGTTGAACTGTGAAAACAGCACCAACTGGCCGCAAACAACCGCATAGCGCTGACGGCCCCAGAGATATAAATTGGCAAAAGAATACTCACAACCCCGCTCAGTACCGTCCAACAGATACTGTTGGCAGAGTTCACGGTCTACAAGGGTCAAAGGTTGAAAATTGATCATGTTTATCACATCCTCGCCGATAGTATACCACAAAAGTTATAGTTTTCAATCTGCGGATTGGCCAAATAAACGGCGATCCAGGCCACGCTTTTTCATGGTAGTGTACAGAATCAGACCTAATGTCAGAAGCACTGCCAGCTCACCGATGGCCACATACAGGGCATTGATCCAGAACCCGCCCCCGATATATACGGCCAGTTCCCATCCGACCAAAAGGGCATTAAAGAAAGCAGGCAGGCACAGTCCAAAAGCAGGAACCCGCCGTGTCAGATACATGCCGCCGGCCGCCAATGCGGTTGCCAAGGTTCCTACCAGTGAGTCCAGGGGCAATGCGCCGCTGTAGGTTAAATTGAACAGAAAACAGCCGGCACTGAGACCGGGGATGGCCGCCGGTGTAAAAAAAGCCAGTACGCACAGGGCTTCCGATGCCCGGAACTGGATGGCCCAGGTAGCGGAACCGGGGATCAGTATGTTTTGCAGGTGGGTCAGTGCGGCATACATGGCACCGATCAGTGCGGCATGTGCCAAATAGGAAGAACGGTTTTTCAAAGGTCTACCTCCAATAAAAAATGGACGCACCGCGTCCATCAAAAAATGGGCGCATTGCGCCCATCTCAAATCCTAGTTTTATTTACCGACAGGATGGTTACGAACTGTCCTATTGAATTGACACAATTATAAACGGTGCCGGGCATTTTGTCAATGCTGTAAATGATCGTTTACACGCCTATCAGCGTAGTTGAGAGTTCTGAGTTGAGAGTTGAGAATTATGGTATTTGCTAAAGCAAATGATTAAAACATTCGGCGAAGCCGACACAATAACTTTCAACTCTCAACTTTCAACTCTCAACTGCGCAGCATCACTGCTGCGCTAAACGATCATTTACAACAGCATAGGAAAAAGCGATAGCTTTTTAGCAGCATCTATATTATAATGGAGAAAATGCGGTAAGGGGGTGGAGCAGTGAAAAAAGGATTGTTAGTAGTGCTGACAGTGGTACTGCTGATTGCCTATTGTGGGTTGCTTTATGCCTGCCCTGGTCCTGCATCAGAACCTGTGCTGCAGACGACTCCCACGCTGACACCGACAGAACCGGCTGCCACAACAGCGGTAACCCTTCCGGAAGAAACTGTCCCGGAAACTGTCCCGGCTACCGTTGCGGCACCTGTGACTTCAAAGCCTGCTGCGGACCCGGACTATCGGCTGACGGCCCGCAATGCCTTTGTGTATGATTGTACCTCCGGTGAACTGGTATTCACCTTGGGGGATATGGAAAAGCAAATCGCACCTGCCAGTCTGACAAAGCTATTTACCGTCTATGTGGCGCTGATGTATCTGGATCCGGAAGATATCGTTACCTGCGGCAAGGAGACCACGTGGATCAACCCAGCCTCCTCTGTAGCATGGGTGACTCCCGGTGATCGGATTACGGTGGAAGTGCTTATCCAGGGCATGATGATGCAAAGCGGTAATGATGCGGCCTATGCCACAGCAGTGGCTGCCGGCCGGATACTGGCGAAGGATCCGAATTGCTCCGCAAAACAGGCGGTGGAGCTGTTCATGGATGAGGTGAATGCCCAGGCGGCAGCGCTTGGTCTAAATGGAACCCATTTTGCGACCCCCGACGGATTGGATACCTTTGACCACTACACCACCGCGGCGGATATGCTGAAAATTGCATTGCTCGCTATGGAGCATCCGCTTCTGCGGCACTACAGCAGTTTAAGCAAAACCAGCGTCATGTACGAAAACGGGGAAACCCATACCTACCACAGCACAAACTTCCTGCTGCAGCCGAAATCCAAATACTATTGCCCCGACGCCTGCGGCTTGAAAACAGGAAACACCAAGAAAGCGGGAAGCTGTTTGCTGGCACTGTTTCATAACGGAGAAGGGTATGTTTTGATCGGCGTTTTTGGCTGCCCGCAGTATGAAGACCGTTTTGCGGATGCTTTGCAGCTTTATGCTTTATATGGCTGAAAAAAGCGAATAACATTTTGAAAACAGGGTATGATAGCTATGGACGGAAACAAACCGCATATCAAAAGACCATGACGATGGAATTTGACCGTGCCGTTACATTTTCGTCAAGTGTGTCACGGTAAGCGCACCGTATGATGCGAAAAAAGGATGCGTCCAAGGGTGGGGAAACCGAGAGTGATCTTGATAATTCCCCATCTACATAGGGGTATTCAACAAGGAAAGACCAAGTCGTGAAAGACTTGGTCTTTTTGCAATATAGGTGTACTATACATTTTGTTGTTGCTTTCGATAGCTGCCCGGTGAGATGCCTAAAGTGGTTTTAAAACTGCGGCAGAAGCTTTTGGCATCCGAAAAGCCAACCTGCGCGGCAATGCGGTCTATGGAGGCTTGTGTCTCCTGCAGTAAGGTACAGGCTATCTGAATTCGATGATCGTTGAGCACGGTGTGAAAAGTTTTGCCGGTGACTAGTTTGAACACTTTGCAGAAATTACTTTTGCTGTATCCGCACATGGTTGCCACATCTTCCACCGATAAGGGTTTTGCATAATCATGATAGATGCGTTCCAGTACATTTTCTATCATAAGGGAGGAAAGCTCTTTTTTAACACGGCGGCTGTTATCACTTTGTGATGTGAAATCTTTGAGAATATATGCGAATATCTTATATATATTTCCATGGATGATCAGACTGGAAAACGGAGTCGGATTTGCGCGGAAAAAATCGGTTTCCTGCAAGAGCGTGTACAATTCCTGATAAGTTGCCTGGCGAAGCGAATAGATAGGCTGGGAAATAGTATAACTGCACAACTGCTGGAAAGTTTTTCCCAGCATCACAGGGCCAACTTCAATTATCAGGCATCTGGAATCAAAAGAAAGGTTGCTTTCAGGCAATTCATGGGGGGTCATAGAACTGATAATAGCCAAATCGCCTTCCTGCAACCGATACTCTGTCCGATCAATGCGGATACGATACTCACCGTACGTGCAATAGAAAAGCTCGATTTCAGGGTGACAGTGGATGGGACAGGGGGCATTTTCTCGATAACCAATGATATAGGGTGGGTCGCCCAAGTGCAATTCCTGATAAATCATAAGCATCCCTCCTGACCTTGTTATACAGGAAACTACTAAATTTTGCAAGCAAAATCGTGAATTTTTGGGAACAAAAAAATACTTTGCGCCAATGCGCTTTGTAACGAGGTAAGATACAATACAATCAGTCTCCGATGAAGCGTTCTTCACACGGACGATCAACACGTTTCAAAATGCAGTGCAAAGTTATTGCTTACAGATGGAGGTAGTATATGGTATTCCCGTTCCCAGAAGATTTTTTGTTTGGTGCAGCAAGCTCCGCGGTTCAGATCGAAGCAAGCTGTGAGGCAGGCGGCAAGGGCGAGGACGTCCAGCGCTATGTCTTCAAGCACCGTCCGGAACAATTCCACGGTGATCCCAATGATGCGGCAGACTTTTACCATCATTATCCGGAAGATATCCAGATGATGAAGGAGTTGGGATTGAAAACATTCCGGTTTTCTGTTTCCTGGTCCCGCATTTATCCCAACGGCCCCGATGAAGTGAATCCCCAGGGCCTGGCTTATTATGAGGATGTGGTTGACCGCATGCTGGATGCGGGCATAAAGCCGCTCTTTGACCTGTGGCACTGTGACCTGCCCATGTGGGTTGCGGAGCAGGGCGGTCCCATCAACCCCAAGTTCATTGATTGGTTTACAAGCTATGCCAAAACCGTGTTTGAGGTTTTGGGTAATAAGGTGCCGCTCTGGTCCACCATCAACGAACCCCATGTTAACTGTTTGGGCGCTAATGAGTATGGCCTTTATCCGCCCTTTGTAGCAGACCTTAAACAGGCAATCCACGCCAGCCATAACGCGATCATTGCCCACTATCGTGTCGTCCGCCTGTACAAGGAAATGGGTTGTACGGGACAGATCGGTGCTGTAGTTTACCTGCCGCCCTGTTATGCTGCCGATCCCAATAATCCTGAGGACGTGGCAGCGGCAGAGCGTTATCAGGACTATCAATCCGGCTGGTGGCTGGATACGATGCTGAAGGGCCACTATCCGAAATCCTCCATGGAGATCCCGTATATTCGGGAGAAAATGCCGGAAGGTTATCAAGAGCAGCTGGATAAAGAGTTTATTCCTGCCGACTTTGTTGCCATCAATTACTACGATGGCCGCTATGTGAAGCATGAACCCGACGGCAAGCTGAATTGCAAAACAGTAGAGACAAATCACATTCCTGCAGCTCTGTTTCCCGCGCATCCCTATCCCGAGGGACTCTATGATGCACTGATGTATGTGAAGAATACCTACCCCGGTAAGGACATCTACATAACCGAGAATGGAATTGGTGTAGAAAGATTGAGTGATCCGGAAGAAGATCTGAAAGACGACTACCGAATCAATTTTATGCGGGATCATATGCGGTTTATCTCCCGTGCCATTCAGGCCGGCGCGCCGGTCAAGGGATATTATCCCTGGACCTTGATCGACACCCATGAACCGGGCGGTGGTTATCGATCCACATTCAGCTTGGTCCAAGTGAATTTCAAAACTAAGGAACGCCGCAAAAGAAAGAGCTGGTACTACTATCAGCAGGTAATTAAGGACGGATTTGTGACCTAAATAACGGAGGGTTTAATATGCTATTTCCATTTCCGAAAGATTTTCTGTTTGGTGCGGCTAGTTCCGCAGTGCAGTTGGAATCTGCCTGTGAAGAAGGCGGCAAAGGTGAAGATATTCAGCGCTATACCAGTAAACATCGCCCGGAGCAAATAAAGGGCGACCCCAACGATGCTGCGGATTTTTACCATCGCTACCCGGAAGATATCCAGCAGATGAAAGAGCTGGGTTTAAAGACATTCCGCTTTTCGATTTCCTGGTCCCGCATCTACCCCAACGGACCGGATGAGGTAAACAAACAAGGCCTGGCTTATTATGAAGATATGGTAAAGCGCATGTTGGACGCGGGGATCGCGCCGATGTTTGATCTGTGGCACTGCGATCTGCCTATGTGGGTGGCGGACCGGGGAGGCCTTGTCAATCCGGAATTTATAGACTGGTTTACAAGCTATGCCAAAACCGTTTTTGAGGTTTTGGGAGACAAGGTAGCTTTCTGGTCTACGGTTAATGAACCCCATGTAAACTGCATGACCGCCTATGAGCAGGCCCTGTATCCTCCCTATGTGGCGGACATTGGCAAGGCACTTCTGGCCTGCCACCATATGATCATTGCCCACTACCGGTCGGCTCGGCTGTATAAGCAAATGGGTTATAAGGGTCAGATCGGTGCTGTGATCTACCTGCCTATCTGCTATGCCGCCAATGCCGGTAAACCTGAGGATCTGGCCGCGGCAGAGCGTTGTCAGGCATTTCACTGCGGCTGGTGGCTGGATACAATGCAGAAAGGCCATTATCCCAAAGCCGCATTGGAATACCCTTATGTTCGGGACAATATGCCGCAAGGCTATCGGCAGCAATTGGAACAGGAGTTTATTCCTGCCGATTTTGTTGCTATCAATTACTACAATGCAGGCTATATACAGTACGAACCGGATGGTAAGCTGGATTGCAAATGGGTCCAAAACGAACGGTTGCCCAGCAATAACGGTTTCCCCGCCCGCCTTTATCCTCAGGGTCTGTACGATGCGCTCATGTACATAAAGAATAACTACCCCGGCAAGGATATTTATATTACCGAAAATGGCATCACGGAGAAAAAAACGAAAGTATCGATGGATGACGATTTGAATGATGATTTCCGGGTGGATTTCATGCGGGAGCATATGCGTTCTATCTCTCGGGCTATCCAAGCAGGCGCTCCGGTCAAGGGATATTACCCATGGACTTTGATCGATACGCATGAGGGCGGTGGTTTCGATAGTACCTTTGGCCTGATTCAGGTAAATTTTGAAACCAAAGAGCGTCGTCCCAGAAAGAGTTGGTACTACTATCAGCAGGTCATCAAAAACGGATCTGTGGATTAACACAACAGCCGCCTCCTTTAGGAGGCGGCTGCATTTTGCATATGAGATTACTCCATACTCAGGGATTTTCTGTAGGCAGCAACCTGCTCTTCGGTGGGCTTGTAATCGGGATGAGAGCAGCAGGGGATTGTAGGCGCGCTGCCATCCTGCCCATAGAACGGGGTAAGATGGTCATTTTCATAGAGTCTGCAATCTTCCTCTGTGCGGAAATCCGGAATGTCATAGGGTTTTCCGCCTTCCATCATGGAACGGTGGCTGAGAATGGCAACAGAGGACATGGTAACGGCGTGATAAATATCAAACGGATGCTCCGGCTGCTTTCCGGCTTTTATACACTCTACAAACATGCGGGCAGCAAGATAATCAGCACCACCGTGGCCGCTAAGCTTGATCTTTTCCTCCTCAGGATCATTCCAGCCGGGAGTATACAGATTGACATTCTCGGTGCCCTCGGGTTTTGACCACGAATTATATCTGAGCATGATCTTATCGCCCATGCCCCGAAGATTTTCAATTTGCCCTTCTGTACCGCAAATACGGTATGCATTGTGGCTGGCACCGAAAGCAGCGCAGCCTGTGACTCGGAAAATCGAGCCGTCATCATTCTGGGTCGTAATGATTGCCACACGGTCGCCGTTAAAGCTTGCGGATGGGACAGCCCCCTCCGTAGGTGCGAACGAGGCAAAGGCTGTTACACGCTTGGGTGTTGCTCCGGTCGCCCACATGATAGGACCTAGTGAGTGGGTAATATAATAGGTTCTGGGCAGATAGTTGCGCCAATGCTTTTCAAAATAGTTAAACTGCTTTCTAAAGGCTGTATCATCGGGGTTATGAGGATGGTTATATTCACCCTCGGCGTACAGAATCTTTCCAAGGGATCCACCGTCGCAAACACGCTTCATTTCCCGGTTGAAGATCATATGGGGGTAATTTTCGGCCAACATGTAGATGCAGTTACTTTTTTCAAATGCCCGTATGAGTGCAACACCTTCGGCCATAGTTCCGTTACTGATGCATTCAGAGTAAACGTGAAGTCCTCGTTCAAAACACTTGATCGCGTAGGGTGTATGCTCGTGGAAGGCGTTGGCGAGAATTACCGCATCCATATCATGGGTAATGAATTCGTCAAAATCTCTGTAAACAGCTACATTGTTTCCGAGTTCTTTTGCAGCAGCTTGCAGACGTTCTTCGTGGCCATCGCAGATGGCTACAATATCGCAGTTCAGAAGCATAAAGTCAGTGGCCAGATAGGAACCTCTGCCAGCACCAAAAATACCGATTTTTAAGTTTGACATAATAACACCTCTTTAAAAATAAAACGGACATAGAAAGGCTGTCATATCCTTGCATGCTATATTGTAATATAGGGCCTTGAAATGAACAATAGATATCTTCTATAAATATATATAAAAAAGTTTGCTTCTGCTTGAAAGTGGTGGAATGGTATAGTAAGATAATACAAGGAGGTGTCACTATGCAGCGCAGAAATATATGTAAATTTACATCCCCTTCTTGCCCGGAGGACCTTGTGACAACATGCTTTGTTCTTCAAACGGATCAGCAGGTGATGCAAACCCCCAAAACACTATTGCGGCACCGCATCATGCTGGTCAATGAAGGTGACGGGGACATTGTGATCGGTAAAGAGATGTTGAGCCTGAACAGAGGTACGTTGCTTTTCTGCTTTCCGGGGGAGCAAGTGCATATTTCCCGAAACGGGAATATACAGTACCTGTACATAGACTTCGAAGGCCTACGGGCGGAAGCACTGCTCAATCGGTTTCATATCAACCCGAACAACCGGTGTTTTACGGGTTTTGATGGAGTGGTTCCCCTATGGGAAGAGAGCTTGCTGAGAGCTTCTGATCATACCATTGATTTGGCATCGGAAAGTATGATACTGTACACATTTTCCCGGTTCAGTAATGAGACTTCCCAGTGCGACAGCATAATCAGCAGGATTATGCTCTTGACAGAACAACAGTTTAATAACTTTGAACTGTCCATTGGAACGATTGCGGATGAACTGGGATACAATTCTAAGTACTTATCCCATCTGTTTAAGCAAAAAACCAATAAAAGCTATACAGAGTATCTAAGATGTATCCGAATGAAATATGCGGTGACGCTTTTTGATAACGGGATTGATTCTATAAAAAATGTGGCACTGCTTTCCGGCTTTTCCGATCCACTCTATTTTTCAGCCGTATTCAAACGCGCTATGGGTATTTCCCCAAAAGAGTATATCCTAAAGAATAATAAACAGCGGGATGTGTAAACACCCCGCTGTTTTTATGCTCTAAAACCGTTCCAGTATTCATAGAAGGGGATGAGCTGTTCGAAGAAGGCCCGCACTCTGCTGGAAAGTTCCGGTGTAAAAAGGGCATCCCCGGGGACTTCTTCTTTGCAGCAGGCGATGTTGCCCTTCCATGCAAAGTAGGGGGCTAATCTGGGATCATCCGGTTCTTTTGGCCGCTTGTACAGATCGGCAGTGATTGGAAGACCGGTGGCTGCTTCCGTCTGTTCAATGAGCTTCAGAAATTGCTCCGGCCTTGCGGAAATATCCCGGCGGAAGTCTTCCAGGGTGGAGACCTTAGGTTTCCAGTTGACAAAGCCGTAGCTGGCACCCTCCGGAGTAATTTCAAAATATAAACAGGGGTTTTCCGCCCACCACTCCACATCCTGCCGAATGCAGATCCAAAGACTCTCTTTATAAGGATCGGGATGATGCAGCCGGGCATCCCGGTAGATGCGGCTGACCTTTAAAAGATTGCCGGGCCGTTCCAGAAACGGCTCAAACAGCTCTTTGCCCAGAGCTTTCATAGGCTCGTAAAGCGTGTCGACATATTGCTTTTTGTTTTGAGTGAACCATTCCCGGTTGTTATTCATTCGAATGCCCCAGAGAAAATCAAAGGTCTCCGGGGTAAAGCCTTGAAACATGGTCGTGCCTCCAGAATCAATAGTATAAGCTGTCTGAGCGCAGCCGCTTTGCCCAAATCAGTTGGTTTCGAAGTTTTTCCGTAACCGGCCGGTCCGGAATATCCAGCACATAGCGCTCACAGGTGTTGATGACGGTGGTTTGGTTGTATGTACGCTCCCGGGTCTGATCCAGACCGTAACGCAGATGGACATGCCCGTGGAGCAGATATGCGGGCTTATATTCATCCAGAAGCTCCAGCAGTGCTTCAAAACCCTGATGCACCCTGTCATCCAGATCGCCTACACCCTTCGGTGGAGCATGGGTGACCACCACATCGATGCCGCCGGCTTTGCGAATCTGGCGGCGCAGCTTACGAATACGGCGGCGCATTTGTTCTTCCGTATATTGATGGTCTCCATTCCGATACCAGGGGCAACCGCCCAATCCTAAAAACCGAACACCGTTATAGGTGACCACCCGGTCATCAATGCAATCACAGCCTTCCGGAGGCCGGTTGGCATAACTGCTGTCGTGGTTGCCGTGGACATACAGCAGCGGCTTATTGCTCATGGTTACCAGAAATGAAAGGTAGGATGCCTTCAGGTCTCCGCAGGAGAGTATAAGATCATATTCTTTTAATCTGCCTGGAACATAATAGTCCCACAGGGCAGGGCATTCTTCGTCGGAAACCACAAGGATCCTCATAATGTATCTGTCTCCTTCTCAACGGGGATCTGATCTTTATACACACCCAACTCCCGTACCATGGGCTGGGCAAAGGGAAGAATCTCATCGAATTGCGGAATGCAGCCGTCCACATTGTCACACAGCCAATCCATGCGTAACAGTTCGTCTGGTGTGAAGTGCACAGTGCCGTCGTTTTTCAGTGTGCCGTCCTGAGCAGTGATACGGCGGCGGAAAATATCCAGCGCTCCGCTTTGCAGGTTTTTGCGCAGCATATCTGCCAAATACCGCATACTTTCCGGCAGATGGTCAGCCAGCACCACATCGATGACACCGCTGTCCATACCCCACCAGTAATTCATTGCCTTCTGATTATCAATGCCGTGCTCCCAGTTACCGGCCAAAATCGTGCGGACGATTCGTTCATACAAGCTGCCCCAAAGCCAGCAGGGAGAACCAAGGGGAGTCAAAGTGTGGTCATTGTTCACAAAATATGTGCCGTATTCACCAAATTCCAAATAGTTACGCTCCAGATTGGGAACATCCCGGTTGGAGATGACCTGATAACCGCGGTCTATAAAATCCTTCACCGGATCACCGTTCTGGCAGGACCAACGCAGATCGATCCTTGCCCGGGGATTGGTCATTTGGGCACCCAAGGCAAATGCATTGATGGAGGCAGGAACACCGTATATGGGGTAAGAACCGATATAACCGATCCGGTCATTATCAGCCATGGCACCGGCAATGGCACCGGTGATGAATTTGCCTTCAAAAATGCGGCAGTAGTAGGATCGGACACTGGAAAAGGGAACATTCACGCTGCAATTGAAGAATTTGACTTTCGGATGCTGTACTGCAGCCTTCAGTGTGGCCCGGTTCAGTCGGGGTGTGGTGGTAAATACCACTTCAGCACCGTCGGCAATGGCCTGTTCCAACAGCTCGTCAGCGGCTTCCGGTGAGTTTGCGTTATAATAGCTGTGTACCACGACCTTATCCGCCATGGTTTCTTCCAGATACTTCCGACCGTCATCATGGCCCTTTGTCCAGGTACTGGTTTTTGGGGAAAGCTGATGGATAAAAGCCAGATGAATATGATCCCGTCCTGGCAGAAGCCAACTGAGCAGACCGGCTTTTTGCTCCGGAAGCACCGGTTCTGTGTTGACCTGAACCGGATTATCCTGATTAAGGATCTTCAGATCTTCCCAGATACCGCCCAAGGCTTTTTTCAGCTCTCCGGAACTCATTTTGCCCAGATCTTCAAAGGTATACACTTCCAACCAAAGAAGCAACGCTTCTTCCGGGGAAAGGGACAGAGCTTCGCCGCCCAGGGACACAAAGGCTTCCCGGAAATACTGCATAGAGGCGGAGAAGCTTCGCTGTTCCTGCTGTGTCCACCGCTGTCCTGCGGATTTGCCCAGCGCTGCCATCAGCTTGGCATAACAACCGGGGGTGTGGTACTGGATATCATAAATTCCTGAATCCTTATAAAATTCCAGGAACTCAAAATAAGCTTTCATGTGGGGTTCGTCACTTGCCTGGGGAATGACTCTTCGCACGTTGCCGGGGATGCGCGGCGCACCAAAACTGCGCAGAACGCTGACCCGTTTGTTGCCTTCCTGCACATAGAAGTTACCCAGATATTCGTAGCAAAGGATCGGCTCACGGATTCCTTCGTCCGATAAGTGTGCGTCACACAAATTCATCCACTTGGCTGCAAATTCCGTATCTATGCCCAGAAGGGGCTTGAAACTGGCACTGAAAGCAGTGATCCGGCCTGCGGTGACCGTGCCGACAATGCGTTCCGAAGGGACTTCAATCAAACCGATATCCTGGCAAAGACTGCTTTCCAGGTTGGGCAATATATCATTCAACACCAGAGGTGAAGTTGCTTTTCCCGCAGCGGCATATTCTTTTGTTTCCTTTTGACCTTGTTTCAGGGATTTGGTGTACTGATCAACAGCCTCTTGCGTTGCCATAGGAAAACACCTCCTTATGTAACGAGATAATCATAGCTTGGATGCGGTTTTTTTGCAAGAAAAATATGCGCCGCAGCATGGGAAGATGATACGCGAAATGATCGTTTATCTCACAAACTACCACCGCACCCTAAAGGCTTCCCCTTGGGGGGAAGCAGTCAAAAATCTTTGATTTTTGACTGATGAGGGGTC
>JAZURG010000103.1:0-2431 GCA_045606145.1 Faecousia sp. | reverse complement strand
CTCAGAACCTTTGAAATTCTGGACAAAAACGGCTTTACGCAAGTCCCTGCCGGCAGTAACTTCTTTGAAAAGGACAACATGGAGCTGCTGACCAAGTACTGTGCTGAAAACCTGGACACCACCCGAATTCCCGGCTATATGCAGACGGTGTGGGAACAGATTGCCGAGGGCTGGATGGATTTGCAGTACGAAGCTGTGGACAAGCTGAAAGCAGCGAAAGAGTGGCTGGAGAGTCAACCATAAAAATAAGGGGTGTTGCAATTTTTTGCAACACCCCTCAGCGTGTCAAAGAACCCCGGTTTTCACTACTTGAAAACCGGGGTATTAGCATATTTGGGTGTAAATATAAGCCATATTTGCGAGAAAACGGAGTTGTTCCAACTCCAATTTGCCAGTTTTTTCAGATTCATGGCAGCATATTTAAGCCTGACCCATCTCGTAACCGCGGTCAGACCTCTGTGGTGTGTATATCTCATTGCGTGCTTCTCTTTTGCATCCGCAAAGACTCGTTCAATGGTTTCTTTGCGCTGTGCATAAATTATCTTCGCACGTTCTGTCTTTCGTATCTGCTCTACCAGATTCAGATACTCCTGCCAAATGTGAGTTGTATATATCTTTTGGCCCTTTTTATTAGCTCCGCATTTTGCTTTACAGGGACAATTTATGCAATCCTTCGGTGTGCTCCGGTAGGTTCTCTTTCCCTCCCGGTCGGTGGTAGTATGTTTTAATATACCTCCTCGGGGACAGGTGTAGGTATCATTTACAGGGTCGTAGCTATATTCCCAGGGTTTATATCTTTCTTGGTTTCCGCTGTATCTTGTATAAGGAAGAATCGGTACTTTGCCATCATCCAGTGTTTTCTTTGCAATCCACGGTGTCTTATATCCGGCATCCATGGTTACGAACTGTACATCATGCTTTTGTGTTACTTGGTCATATACCGCATCCCATGCCACACTGTCATGCACATTGCCTGCAGTTACTTCTACTCCCAGTACAAACCCGCGTCTGTCGCAAACGGTATGGGCTTCATAGGCAAACTGTCGTTCATGCTCACCTTTTACAAACATTCCGCTGTCTGGGTCAGTGGAAGATACGGTCTTTTCCGTGGTTCCTCCACCGCTGGGAGGTGTGGGATCCTGGTCATCCTCGTCATCCTCAATAGGCTTCTTTCCCAGCTTTTCCCGTTCTGCGTTTACCTCACGGCGCAGCTGTCCGGCATACACCTTAGCAGCTTTCGCTACCTGCTCCTTCTGGTACTTCTTCTTGTTGGCACTGGCTTTAATGTGAGTTCCGTCAATGAAGATGGTGCTGGGATCTACCATACGATTATTCAGTGCCTTGTTGAGAACATGCTCAAATATTTCTGTGGTCAATTCATCTGGGAACCGCTTACAGAAGGCATAGCTCACCGTAGCAAAATGAGGAATATCATCCAGCAGACCATATCCCAGAAACCACCGATATGCCAGATTCACCTGAATCTCCCGGTGGGTCTGCCGCAGGGAAGGTATCCCAAACAGATGTTGAATCAAGACCATCTTTATGAGAACAACCGGATCTGTTCCGGGCCTGCCATTGTCGCGGCAGTAGTACGGCTCCAAACGTTCATACAACCACTCATAATCCATAACTTTTTCAATCTTACGCAGCAGATGATCTGCGGGTACCAAAGAATCTATGTCAATTATGATTGGTTCTTTCCGTGCGTCTTTTCTCCATTGATCCATAACAACACCCCCGTTTCCTCTATTATACAGGAAACAGGGGTTGTTAGGAAGTTTTTTGACAGACTGAAAAGGACATCCGAATGGATGTCCTTTTTGTTTTGGAATCCGGCCAAGACTTGAATAATCATAAATGCAAACAAATCTGGTCGGAACTTCCATAGTCACTGCACTTTAGGCTCTCTAACGCAAAAGTCATGCCGCCCATTTTCAATCAGTAAAGACAACCCCATCCCTGTTTTGGGAAGGGGCTGCGGTCATCAAGGAGTTACTGGATCTGTGTGATTACCAGATGTGCGGATACCGGTCGGGTTCCGCCAGCCAACGGGGTGATTGTCAGAGCTGCTGCGGTTCCTTCGGGATTCCGTACCGTTAGAACAGAGTTGATCACGGTTGTTTCCACAATCGCCATTCCAACAATTTGGGTGGACCCTGTTGCGCGACCTGCTACCGTATATGCCAAATCTTCGCCGTTTATGGTCAGAATCAGCTGTCCTGGCTCGGTCACACTTACCTGGAACAGCACTTGATAGGTGCCGATCTCTGCCAGATTGAACGAGTCTGGGCCGGACCGGGCGATGCCGGATCCACTGTTGGGACCATCCTGCGGGAAGCTGACATCCGTACCGGGTGCTACGGTTGCAGCATTGTCGGGAGGCATTAGCGCAAAAAAGTCTGCATAGTTCAGCACGCCCCCGGCAGGA
>JAZURG010000102.1:0-7340 GCA_045606145.1 Faecousia sp. | reverse complement strand
AAGGATAAGGAAACGGTGAAAGAGTCCTATACCGATGAAGAACTTGTCGCCATCCTCAAAAGGCCGGACAAGAAAGCGTCGTTTTGCGAATTTCGGAATTGGGTCATTGTAAACTTCTTGATGAATAGCGGCTGCCGTGCTTCTACCGTCCGCAACATCCAGAACCGGGATGTGGATTTAGACACAAAGCAGATCGTCTTCCGCCACAACAAAAACGGTAAAATCCAAACCGTTCCTCTGTGTTCCCTGATGGTTTCCATTCTTCGGGAGTACATGGCTGTCCGCAAGGGCAAGCCGGACGATTATCTTTTTTGTGATCAGTATGGTGGTATGCTCTCAATGAACGCCCTGCGGTTGGCTGTGGCTCGTCACAACAATAGCCGTGGCGTGGAGAAAACAAGCACACATCTTTACCGCCACACCTTTGCCCGCAAGTATTTGGTGGATTGTGGCGGCGATGCGTTCATGCTCCAAAAGCTGTTGGGACACAGCACCCTGAAAATGACGAAACACTATTGCACCATTTACGATGCGGACATAGCCAAAAACTTTGACCGCTTCTCACCCTTGGCGCAAATGAGCCTGCCAAAAGAACGTATACGGAAGATGCGGTGAACATCCGGGAACATCTACCCAACATCTTTTTACATCCGGCAACATCCGCCCATCATAAACGAACAAAAGGCAAGAAGTGTCAAACTTCTTGCCTTTCTTCATACATTCCGGCAATCTTGCCGATAAACTCTTTCATTTCCTCCACTACTGGCTCGGGACTGACAATGCGGATGCGCCGCCCAAAGGAGCAGACCCACGCATAGAACGGTTCTGATACCTCCACGGGGACAGACACAATAAAATGGTTGTCTCCATCCGGCATTAACATTGTATCCTTGCCAAAACGGTCAATAATGGCATCCGCCATTCGGTTGATACAACGCAAGCGGACGGTATATTCCTTGCCCGTGCTGAACATATTGAAAACCTTTGTTTGGCGGGCGGTCAAATCTACCTTGTGAAATGCGGTTTTGCCCTCCCGCTTGCTCTCGGTGCGGCTAATTTGCTCCATACGGTCAACACGGAAATGCCGGAAGCATTGCTTTTCATCCACATAGGCATAGAGATAATAGTTTCCGTCATTCCAAAGCATAGCAAAGGGGCTGACAACATACAGATCGCCTTTTTTGGAGAACTGCCGTTGCTTGCTTGGGGTGTAATGGAAGTAGCGGAACGCTACCTTCCTATCATCCCGGATGCAGGCGTGGATTATGTCAGTATCTTTGACCACACTTTCATTTTTGTTGCGGATACGGTTAGCTACATACGCCTGACGGTCAAGGGATGCTTTTGTGTGAATATCCGCAAGCGCTGTGATTTTCTGGCTGATCTTTCTTGCTTCTGTCTGGGTGATGAATTTGGAGGATTGTATACTGTCCACCATCAGCCGCAGCTCGTAAGGCTCAAAGGGCGGGTTTAGAATTTGATAGCCTTGCTTGTGGGCGTTCCAGACAATTTCCAATCCAGTAGCAGAACGGAGTTTTTCAAAATCTGCGTAAATGGCTTTCTTTTCTATGTAAATGCCATGTTCGTTCAGAAAATCATTGATTTGCTTGGGTTTTACCACATGCTCCCGGTTTGTGTTCTTTAACAGATAATCGTATAAAAGGAATAGACGTTCTCCCGGTGAATAGAAACTAATGTCCTCCGGCTTTCTTTCCATAGTCGTCCCTCCCGTGGCGGGTTTTCTGTAAGTATAGCATACCAAAAGCAAAGAGAAAAGAGTGGATTTCTCCACTCTCAATCTCTAAAATCAAACAATTTACTGGGCTTAATGCAAAGAGCGTCACAAATATCAAACACAACATCCAGAGAAACCGCACAATCTGCCGTTTCAATGCGACTCATGTGCGTTCTGCTAATATTGACTAATTCCGCAAGCTGACTCTGTGAAAGTCCTTTTTCCTTACGATAGTACGCAATATTAAGGCCAAGATATTTGTATTTATCATGTTGTTGCTTCTGCATTTTCTCACCCCTGTATAGTATAGCGGTTTGAAAATACATTTACGACAACGCAAAATATTACATTTATAACTTGATATGTTGCAAATGTTGTAGTATACTTGAAATATCACTCAAAAAAGGAGAGAAATTATGGTTCTTTATCGTTGTGCGGCCTGCGGCAGCCCCAATGTCGTAACAGATTCACACAAAGAAGGATACGACTATGTAAAGGGAGCAATCGGCACAGTTGTCCTTGGTGTCGGTGGTGCAGTAGCGGGAATTAATGGAAAAACGAAGAGGGTATATAAATGCCCGGATTGCGGCCTTACATTGAACGATCCTATGCCCTTTGAAATCAAAACCCTCATTGATATGGGGACAATGTCTATCTCTGCAAGAGAAAATCTAAAGCTCAATGGCGTTAAATATGATTGGGATTTGCTAAAGAATAGGTACAAGAATATAGAACATAGCAGAGTTGACGAAGATATTGCAACAAAACAGACAGCTGGTGCTAGAATTTTGACGGCGGTTGCTACAGCAACGCAAGAAGAATTTGACTGGGCAGTTGACACTCTATATAATTTGAAAAAGAATGACGGTTATTATAAAAACGAGGACCGTACTTATTCCGTCAATTCACATATAACCAAACAGGAGTACGAAGATGGTCTAACCGCACTCAAGGTATTCATTGAAAACCTTTCCATTTATTTGCCCCCCGAAAGCTTCCAGATGTATCAAACCACAGAATACCGGGGATTGAAGCTCTACCTCTCTGAGTATCTGTTTGTCTATGCGGTACTGTTGTTTTATCAGGATACTGGTCGGTTCTTTGTACCGACTGGCGGTTATGACGCAAAGGAAGTCCTTGCTTCCTATCCCTTTATCAAAGAATTTGTTAAAGCCTACCGTGATCATATTCACTGGCGATACGATGCCAAAACTGACACAGTTGATTTTCCTGTAGATTTTCCAGACAGTTTTTTCACAGAAACAATCTTCATAAAGTTACAGGAAAGCCGCCCGCTCCCTACTCCGATTATCGTTCCTCGTTTCATTACAAAGGAAGGAAAACTTGGATATTGGGGTTACTCATATAAAGATTCTCCTTTGAGAAGTCCTGACATTGATTCTATTTTCGGTTTATTCCCATTAATGAAGGACGAATATTTGGATGCTTATCCTGACAAGAAAGCTGAATATATGCAACTTATGCAAGATTGGGCTGATACCGAATCTAACGAAAAGAAAGCGAAAGAAGAGGTGGAGAGGAAACCGCAGTATATTACCCGCCTGCAACAATGCAAAGATAATCAGCGGCGTAAAAAACAACAGATTTCTGAATTACAGGCACAGATAACTTTGCTTGAAAAGAAGATATTTTTTAAGGGTAAAGCGCAGAAGCAGATCGCGGCAATAAATACTTCGATTTCTCAACTGAAAAAAGAGATCGAAGAAAGCGAAAAGCAGATCATTCAACTTCAAAAACAAATTGAAGAATCTGACGCTGCTGTCCATATCCAAAAGGTATACAAAGAAAGGAACAAACAGTATTTGCGCGAAATACTGTTTAAGATGGATTACTTTATCGTATGGCATTGGATTGAAGAAGGAGCATAAAACACGAGCCGGGAGCCGTTTGGCTCCCGGTATCTTCATGCTTCCAAAAGAGATAAGTATTTATAGACCGTTGTGCGGCTCAGGTCGCACACTCTGGCAAGCTCGGAAAGGTTAAGCTGCCCGGATTTATAGGCCGGATAGTGCCGGAGGAAAACAGCCGGAACGCTGTCCTTGGTTGCTTGCGGCCGTCCGTTCTGCCTCCCCTTGGCTCTGGCATTTGCCATGCCAGACCGCACACGGGAGCGTATCATGGCAAGTTCCAACTGGCTGAACACACCCGCCACCTGCAGGAAAGCCTCGCTCATGGGGTCAGTGTGACCATTCCGGCAATCAAGAGTGATTGACCCCACAATGACAAGCCGCAAGTGCTTTTCCCGGATGGTATCAATTATCTGGCAAAGCTGCTGTGTGCTTCTGGCAAGACGGGGGACTTCCAGAACGATAACCGTATCGCCCGGTGCAGCTGTGGCGAACATGGCCTCCTGTTGGGGCTTTACTTTGCTGTCACCGTGTTCGTATTCCAGATAGATTTCATCCGCTCCGGCGGCTTTCAGTTCCCGCACCTGACGGTTAATATCCTGTTTGGTTTCGTTAGTGGAGCAACGGGCATATCCGTAGTTCATAATCTTTCCTCCTGTTGGGTGGCGGGGCATCAGCCCCGCCCCTTATGCGCTGATCGTAAAGCGGCGGCTTGCGATCTGCTTGGTGTATTCCTTGTAGAGATCGCCGTACATCTTCTTAAATCCAGTAGTGTCAAAGCGGTTAGAAAGAACGGAAGTCCAACGGATGATGTATTGTCCCACGCTCATTTCCTCGGTGTTCCGGGTCAGCATTTCGGCCTTGATTTCGTCCCGGAGGGCTTCGGCCTCGACCCTTGCTTCTTCGATCAGTTCTTCCAGTTCCCGCAGGGCTTCGATCTTGGATGTGATTTCGATAGTAGACATAGTGGTTATCTCCTTTGGTTGTTTTTGTATTTGCCGTCTTTCCGTGCTGCCTTAGCCATTCTAACAATTTCGCAAGGCGGTTTGTTTGGGCTTCGTCAACTTGTCCGCCCTCATTTACAAGGATATTGTACCATAAAAGGTACACAATGTCTATTGGCAAATGTACCAAAGTTGGTACATATTATTTGTATACTTTTTGGTACATAATCAACTTGACTTACTTGTTGATTTGCTGTATACTTATTGGTACAAAGGAGGAGCGGCTATGCCTGTATCGTATGAAAAACTTTTTGAACTGATGGAGCAGCGGGGATTGAAAAAAGTAGACCTCCGCAAGACATACAAGATCAACCCCAAGACGGTGGACAGCCTCGTAAACAACCGCAGCGTGACCGTTGACACGATCATACAACTGTGTGAAATTCTTGATTGTCAGCCGGGAGACCTGATGGAGTATGTGCGGGAGGCTGTTCAATAAAACATCTGTTTCCGTGAACAATCCGGGGCAGCTCCAATAGGCCGGAAAAAGCGTTTAAAACGCCCGGTTTTTGTTCAGGTAATTGCGGCTGCCCTTTCGTGGACATTGCCCCCTCCGGGGGGTGGGTTTTGGGAAGTTCTGTTTTGGTTTCCCCCTTTGGAAAAAGAGGTGGGCAATTCCCTTTCCAAATGGAATTTTTGTTTCCCGTGACGGTTTTTATGACCGTGATCGTCCAGTAGAAAAACACACCGTCAGACAAGCAAAAACGAAAAAATGCGGCATCCGCTACGACAGATCCCTTTATGGGGATTCTTTGATCGTCATAGCGGCTGCCGCCGTTTTTTATTTCCAATCCTTGAAAATATCATCCATAGCCTTGTCGATTGCTGCCTTTAAGCTCTTTTCTACAATCCGGTTCAGCTCTGCCTAAATGATGGATTCTTGCTTCTTCTTTTTCTTCTTGCGCTCTTGCTCGGTCATTTCAATTTCACCTCGCTTGTAATACGGAATGTGTAATCTTCCTCTGCCTCCGCCTTGGCTTTTGCCTCTGCGGCAGCTTCTTGTTCTTCATAATAACGGAGTAGGAAGCGCCACTTTTCATCCTCGATTCTCCACCACATTTTCGTGTTTTCGGATGGGTTAGGGTTTGCTGCTCTCACCTGCTATTGGTGGAACATGGTGTGTCTGATTATGTCTGAATTTTTCATCATCATTTTCTTTTCTCTCCTTTTTCTGCTGCTTCGGAAGTCTGAGATTTCGCCAAAGCATTAAGCCGCCAACGGCGGCGTATGCGGTTGGCAGAAATCTCAACTTCCTTTCATAGTATTATAAAATCTGGGCAAAATCGATTAACCACAAATGGCCAATTAAGTCAGGTTATTAACAGCAATAATACTATCTAGCTACTGTTAATAACCTGACTTAATTTAGACCCTGACCTCATTTTCAATACTCTCCTGAATGAGTGTCAGCATGTATTCAATTTCTTCGTTATAGATGCCATTAATGGCCGGAATGGCTTGTTTGCGAGCTATACCCTCATACTTTCTGTACATACGGAAGATAGCCTCGCCGGAATCTAGGCCATATTTGCGATCCTGCCAATACTCACGCCACGCTTTTGTGTACTCTGCTCGATCTACCAATCTTTGCTTTTGGCCAAAAGCAAAGTAATAGATGTAGTTATCGGTATACCGGGAGATCATGTTTCGATCTATCAGCTTTTGGATGTACCCGGCAATGGCTTGCCGGGACACGCCTTCTCCGATTTCATGCAGCCGGACTTCCTTGACTTCATCTGGCATTGCTCTGAACACTTCATCCTCAAAAAAGTGGTAGTATACATTCCGCAGTTTGCGGAAGTCTGTATTACCCGCACAGCCTAATTCCAAAATAGCGTATATTTTGAAACGGTCGCTGATAGATAGGATAGTGTAGGTGGCGGATTCGCCCCACCCACACACAGAAAAAGTAACCCCGTAACGCTGTAATTTGCGATCAATGCCTTGCCTTGATCTTGTGCCAAGCATTTGAGAAAGCTCCGTCTTGGCATAGGAGCAATTGATTTCTAACATACAGATATTCCTTCCCATTTAAGTCAAGCAATTAACAGCAATAAAAGAGATATTATTACTGTTAATATGATGACTTGTTTTACTGGTTGACAATCTTGGGGGTGGCGAAGCTGATATTTCCATCCTTTCGTACCTGCTTCACCCGCACCTTGGCTGCCTCAATCTTGCCGTTGGTGATTTCTCTCTTGGCCTTATTCATGTTGAACTTACCATCTTCGTTCTTGAAGGTATCCAAAAACCACTTCTTGACGACTGGATACTTCTCACCGCAGGACAGCTTGACGGCCTCGAACTCGTCCATCAGTTCGTCGCAATCAGTTTGAATGCTGATGTAATCCCGCATAAACTTAAAGGTCAGACCGTCATAGGTGGTCTTGTTGGATGCTTTTTCCTTGACCTTAAAGCCGGGATGATCGGCAAGCAGCAAACACAATTCAATATATTCCTTGCTGTTGGGGTTCGTTGCACGGCTCAGGGTTGCAGCGGATGCATAGATGGTCTTGCCAGGGATATCGACGGAAAACAGGGAACGCTTATTCATATTAAATCCTTTCTTTGGCCTTTTGGCCTGCCACATTTTTTTGGCTGTGGCTCACCTTTATTTATTATGTTGTTTTGCGTTGGGGTTTTGTCCCTCGCTCTTTACACCCAGATTATAGCAAAGGGGCTATCCCTAAAAATGGGATAGCCGAAAAGTTTTGCAAAAAATTTTTGCAATCA
>JAZURG010000101.1:0-42741 GCA_045606145.1 Faecousia sp. | reverse complement strand
TTGGTAGCGGCTACGGGAGGATTCTCGCTGCTATTATTCTCATTCTCCAGCCAGGTCTCAACAGCGTTGCCGTACTTCATCATTTCTGTGACAACCGACTTTACAGAGGCCTCATCAGCATTTGCTGCATAGCTTTCGATACTGGTGACAAACTCAGCGCTGACAGCCTCGTCGTCCTTGAAGACCTGTGCCGTGATTGCTTCCTTCATCTGAACAGGATTCAGCTTATCGAAGTTTACACGGTAAGTATTGTTGCCCGCGTCAGCGAACTCGGTGAGTTCAAATTCCTTACCGGCAACCTGCAGCTTCATGGTCAGACCTTCTGTGCCGCCATTCTCGATCTTAACTTTATAGTAAACCTTTACAACATCTTCCAGCGTCAGACCGAAAGAATGCCACTGAACCGCATAACCA
The DNA here is from genome assembly GCA_045606145.1 of Faecousia sp. GTDB lineage: Bacteria > Bacillota > Clostridia > Oscillospirales > Oscillospiraceae > Faecousia. Next base: position 42,327 of record JAZURG010000101.1, on the reverse strand, counting down.
GTCTGGTCGCCCACACGCTGAATGCTCTCCAGTTCCTCAGCGGTCTGCGTGCCGTAAGCTTTCTGCTCTTCGGTCAAGCCTGCGGTGATCAGGGCTGCGGAGTCCAGCTCATAGCCGTCTCTCTCAGCCTTGTATTGCTGGAATGCTTCACCGTAGTTCAGCAGGTCCATCGCGACGGTCTTGATGTCATCTCCGCGATCGGGATTGTTCAGTACGGATACACAGTAGTCCTTTACGGACTTGGTTACGCTGGTATCCGGAGTGGTGCTGCCGGCCAGATAGAAATTGACGGTGATGGGGACCGCCATCTGGTCGGGAGATATCTCTGTAAAGCGGAACACATAACGGTCGTCCTCTTTGCCGGGCAGAGAGGTAATGGTCTGCTTTACTTCGCCATTCATGACAAATTCAACCTTGCCAAAGTTCTCACCATTATAATAGGCGAGCTTAAAGTTGACAGCAATGCCCTCGTTAAGGACCAGGTTGAATGCTTTAAACGCGGGGGTCTGGGTTGTTTCCTCTGCGGACACCGCGGGAACGGCGCTCACCAGCATGCACAACACCAAAAGCAGGGAAAGAATTCTTTTCTTCATACTTAGCTAACCTCCTTTTTCATCCCTGAATCTCTTCATCAGGTGTAATAATTTCACTCGAGCTTGCAGTAATTACATCCTCAACGGAGAATGCCTGTACTTCCAGCTTGGGTTCTTCGTATACTCTCATAATAATTCCTCCTCATAGCGCTTTGGACGAGATTTTACCGCTGTTACAACCACAGTTGTGGCATCAATTAACAATTTCTCCCCGTCTTTTGCAATTTAATTTGGTTATAATTACACCATCATCATTATACTACAAGTATTATTGTTCTTTTTCAATGAACAATCTGGACATGTTTTTTTGAAACACGTCCGCATACTATAGTTTTTGATTCTTGCCGCGAAACAACAGGAATTAAGAAAAGGCGCAACGCTCCTGATTGGAACGTTGCGCCCTAAGAGAGAATTTTCTATTCTTTTCTTTCCACTACATATACGTTGGAGCAGAAATCGCCTTGATTACGTCCGTCCTTATTGTATCCCGTTCCCTGGAAGCGGGGAGATAGTATGACACCGGACATCAGTGCGTTGCCGGATACGGTCATCCTTTCCACACCATCTGCCATGGGATAATGCCTATCCGCCGTCCGTAGCACAAAACCGTTAGGATTCAATTCCACGGGAACAATATGCTTGACCAAGCTGCCAAACATGCCCACCCGGAGGAGCTGCTCCCGGCTTGTCAGCAAATACGTCTGATCTGGCTGCAGATCATTCAGCCGGAGCTGCTCATAAGGAGGCGCCGCGTGCTGCAATTCGTGGAACAATCCTGCCAAATGCGTATTCCCTCCGCTGACCTGCCAGGCAACCGCGTCCTCCGTCTGCAAACGGCTGAATGTGCCGAACTGGAGCAAACGGCGGTAGCGCTTATAGAACTGGATTTGGGCAGAGATTTCCTTTTCCTCAGTAGGCAGCAGATGCTTTAAATCCAACTCATAACCCAGATTACCAAAGAAAGAGACATTGCCCCGGGTGGACAGGGGTGTATTGCGCAGGGTCTGAGCATGAGGTGCGGCAGATACATGCGTGCCAAACGTGGATTGAGGATATAAGTAGGACAGGCTGTTCTGGATCGTCAGCCGTTCAATAGGATCGGTGTTGTCACTGCACCAGATTTGCGGCGCGTAGCACAGCATGCCCAAATCAAAGCGATTGCCGCCGGAAGCACAGCCTTCCAGCAGAATCTCAGGCCGTGGCCCAAATATCCTTCGCAGTACATCGTACAGACCCAAAATGTATTCATGCGCCTTTTCGCCCAAAGCAACAGAATTGCGGTTCATGTCCCACTTCACATAGGAGATATTGGCGCTGTCAAGAACCGCCGACACATTCTCGACAATATAATCCCGCACTTCCTCTTTGGTAAGATCCAGCAGCAGCTCATTTCTACCATACACCGGGGGCAGTTCATCGGTCAAGGCCCAATCCGGGTGGGCTCTAAACAGGTCGCTGTCCGGATTCACTGCTTCCGGTTCAAACCACAGGCCAAACTCCATGCCCATATCATTCACCCGGTCAGTCAGTGCCTTTAAACCGCCGGGGAGTTTCTTCCGGTTCACGGTATAATCTCCCAGACCGGCAGTATCATCGTTACGCTTGCCGAACCAACCGTCGTCCAGAACAAACAGCTCACAGCCAAGCTTTTTGGCCCGGCCCGCCAGATCCAGAAGTCTTGCCCGGTTAAAGTCGAACATGCAGCCTTCCCAACTGTTGTACAGCACGGGCCGTTCCCGGAATTGCCAGTATTGGGGCACAATATAGCGGTTGACAAAGCTGTGCAGCCGCTTGGAAAGGCCGTTGAATCCCTTGTCCGACCAGGCCAGTACCGCTTCCGGTGTTTCAAAGGATTCACCGGGTGCCAGTGTCTTACCAAATTGAGCAGGATTGATACCCTGCATAATACGGGTCAATCCCTGGAAGGACCGTTGGCAGGATGCATAATGATTGCCGGAATACACCAGATTAAAGCCGTAAACCGTGCCGTACTGCTCATTGGCATCCGGCTTGGACAGCAAGAAGCCAGGCTGATGGCGGTTGGAGGAAAAGCCGGTGACAGAATCGTGGACAATGCGACCCGGTCCTACTGGAATCCGGTGAGGCCGCATTTCCGCGATCCAGCTTCCGTCAAAGGTGGTCATTTCATAGCCGCCCGGAATATCCATACAGAAGCTCATCAGCTTACGCACTGTAACGGGCGCACTGCTATTATTCCGCAAAGCTGTACGGCGGGTAATGGCATTATCGAAAAGTGTATAGTACAGTTTCAGTTCCAGACCACCCGAATGCTCCATGGTAATTTCCAGAGTCTGGCAATTCCCCCGTGCCTGAGGCAAACCGCATTGCATGGGGATAATACCATCAGAGATTTGATAAGCTTTATATATAAAATCCGTAGGAGTTGCTTTTCCGTCCACTTCCAGCTCTACAGGACTTTCCCGGTAATCTCCCCTGCCGCTGCCACTCCATTCATAGGGCAGCACATCAAGGCAGGTGCCGTCATGGTCATAGGCTACGCTGCATCCCCAGCCGGTGCCCGGCTTACAGGCAAGCGCCTGTACATCCCCGGATAATACCGGTCTGCCAAAATGCAGATGTTCCAGTTGACCGTGCAGGCTTACCCGAAACAGGTAAGAAAATCCCTCTCCATTCAAAGAAAACACACCGTTATCACAGGAAATCATCAAAATCACCTCAATAGGTATTGTATCTGCAAGAATTTCCCGTGTCAATGAGATTTTTGCTGACGATTGCTGCATTCTGTGCTATAATGGCAGAAAACGAAGGGAGATGGCATTATGGAGCGGACCCGTTGGTATAAGGATAAGGTTTTCTATCAGATCTGGCCCCGTAGCTTCAAAGACGGCAATGGCGACGGCATGGGTGACCTGTGGGGTGTTTACGAGAAGCTGGACTATTTGAAGGAACTGGGCATGGACGGCATCTGGTTTTCCCCCATCTACCCTTCTCCCGGTGCCGATTGCGGCTACGATATTGCCGATTATATGGATATCGAGCCGGAATTCGGCGGCATGGAAGCTTTCAAGAAGGTTTTGGAGGGCGCTCACGCCCGTGGCATGAAGGTCATTATGGACTTGGTGGTCAACCACACCAGCGATGAGCACGAATGGTTCCAAAAGAGCCGTCAGCGAATCGATCCCTATACCGATTACTACATTTGGCGGCCAGCCCGTTCCGACGGAAAGCTGCCCAACAACTGGGATTCCAATTTTGAGGGCAAAGCCTGGACCTGGGATGAGGTCCGGCAGGAATACTATCTGCACCTGTTTGCCATCAAGCAGCCAGATCTGAACATGGACAATCCCCTTGTTCGTGAGGAAGTCAAGAAGATCCTGCGGTTCTGGCTGGACATGGGTGTGGACGGTTTCCGGGAAGATGTCATTACCTACATCTCCAAAAAAGAGGGTCTGCCCAACGACTACATCTTCCCCATCAACCGTGGTATGCTCCACTATAACCATGGTCCTCATATCCATGAATATCTGCAGGAATTCCACCGGGATGTGTTCTCACACTATGATTGCATGACACTGGCAGAAGCGCCTTTGGTATCGCCCAAGCTGGCACTGAAGTACATTGCGGAAGATCCCGGCAATGAGATCGACATGATGATCCAGTTCCAGTGCCAGTGCGCCGACTGTCTGTTTACGGACTACATGCCGCTGAAATTCTCCCTGCGCCGGATGAAGCATGCTTTTTCCCGCTGGCAAACCAAGTTGGAAGGCAAAGGCTGGAACATGCTGTACATCGAAAACCATGACCATCCCCGAATCGTATCCCGCTACGGCAGTGAGGATTTCCAGAAAGAGAGCGCAAAGTCTTTGGCCGCATCCTATCTGTTCCAAAAGGGTACGCCCTTCGTCTACCAGGGGCAGGAGATCGGCATGACCAACTGGCGGCCTGCGGATCCCGCCCAATACCGGGATGTGCAGACCATTTGGAACTATCACAACAGAAACCAAGGCAAATCTCCCAAAAAGCGGCTGGAAATGGCATGGCGCTCCTCCCGGGATTCCGCCAGAACCCCTGTGCAGTGGAGTGCGGAAAAGAATGCCGGCTTCAACACCGGCGAAAGCGCCTGGATCGACATCAATCCCAATTACACCACTATCAATGTAGCACAACAGGAGCAAGATCCGGATTCCGTGCTGAACTTCTACAAAAAGGCGATTGCGCTGAGAAAGAGCCTTTCCTGTGTCCGCAGAGGTATTTATAAGGAATACCGTCCCCTGTCTGGAAAGCACTATCTGTATTCTTTGGAAGATGATAAGCAGAAGCTCCTGGTTGTCTGCTCCTTTGCCAAGAAGAATACCGCCTTCCATGCACCCAGAGGTTTTGATCTGTCCAAGGCAGAGCTGGCACTGTGCAGTATCAACGACCCGACAGCAAATACCTTGACCCCCTATGAAGCAAGAGTCTATGTCTGGAACAAATAAGGAGCTGTTTCTATGAAAAGAAAAATTGATCCCTTTGATTATGCCAATGATATCCTCCATGCTGTCAAAAAAGGTGTGTTGATAACTACCAAAACCAATCAGCAGGTCAATACCATGTCCATCTCCTGGGGCACAATGGGCATCCAATGGGGACTTCCCATTTTTACCGTATTCGTCCGTGGCTGCCGCCACACCAGTACCATGCTGGAAGAAAATCCGGAGTTTACGATTAACATTCCTATTGGGGCTGTGGATAAAGAGATCATCCGCTACTGCGGCACAATGTCCGGCCGGGATGTGGATAAATTCAAAGAACTGGGACTGCATGAAGAAGCGCCGGAAATCATCTCCGTTCCGGGTATCAAAGAGCTGCCATTGACCTTGGAATGCAGGGTCATTTACAAGCAGCAGCAGTATCCCGAATGCATGACCGATCCGGAACCCCCTACTCACTACCCGGAAAACTCCCAGGATATCCATGCCGATTACCATACCGCCTATTATGGCCAAATCGTCAGCGCCTATATTATCGAAGAATAATTCCTTATCCGCCGCATTCTGTAACTCTGTCATTCTGAGCGTGTTGCAGAGCGCAGCGAATCTTCTAATATCATGATTGCCGGTGGCAATCATACCGCTATAAATGCGCAGCGAGTCGAAGAATCCGTATCTATAAGTAACGGATCCTTCGACTCACTTTGTTCGCTCGGGATGATATCGCTGATTGAACGGATCGTGTAATTGTTGCATCTGCAATTCACCTCCGTTCATTTAGCGCTTCCCTTGACTTTTCCGCACAAAAATGCTATAGTGTAGGCCAATGGAGAGTTGTCCGAGCGGTTTAAGGAGCTAGTCTTGAAAACTAGTGATTCCGAAAGGAACCTAGGGTTCGAATCCCTAACTCTCCGCCAAAGAATAACCGTAATCTTGATACAAGGTTGCGGTTATTTTCTTTTTATGGTATAATGCGGAAAAAGGCGGTGAGTGAATGAGTAAAACACTTGGTTCTTGGAGCGGAATGAGAAAATACTTGGAACAAGAAATGCTTGCGGAATCGTTACGAGGAAGAATTAGATATGGCTGCACTTCTTATGCCGGGATGGACGGATGCCACATCTTCGAGATTTGTATTGACGGCAAACAAGTGAAACACTTTTCGTGGGAAACTGTTAACTCCTATTTTATTGATAATGGATATACGAGTAATAAGAATCCATGTGGCATAGGCGAGTATTGGGCAGAGATTTGGCCATTACTTGATAAATATCCTATAACGGATCGAACAGAATATACTGACAAAGAGTTTTGTAATGCCCTCGAGAATTATCGCAACCAGGATATCCAAGAAAGTCTACGCTCAAATAATCCGCTAATCAGAATGTTTGCGATTTTCGACAGAAGGGTTGGCAAGCGAACACTTACCAAATTGGAATCCGAACTCGATAAACAGCCAGAGTGGTTACGACAAATGTACTTGCTTCGTTACAGAGCAGAGTTAAACTAATAAATTTTCACCCCTCTAAACTCGATTTGCACCCCCTAACACTCAAAAGGGGGTGTATTTGTATTAAAACAAGGGTTAATCTTCAAAAGGAATCCCGCCTACAGGCGGCTTTTTTTGGGCGCTGAGTAGGAATTCGAAAGGTCGGCAGCTGACTTGTGCAAACAAGCGCCCGGTGGTCACTTGTTAATTCTGTGGGAGAATCCATAGCTTTATGAATGCATCCAATATGGGTGTGACACGATGCAGTTTTATTATAACGAGATATCTAAAATGCACACCAGAAACATCTAAAAAAGTTGGACACCGCTTTATGGTGTCCAACTTTTTTGATATTTACATAGTCGGCGCAAAGGCAGCCAATGCTGCACCAACAAGGCAGGCATTTTCAGAGCGGAGGATTTCGAAATCCATGTCCCGGGGTGCCAGAAGTGCGGTCAGTTCTTCGCAAAAGCGCTCTTTGAAGCCTGTCAGCTTCCAGAAGGTCGAGCCCTCCACCGCAATACGGATGGGGCGATCCTTTACCTCAGAGCGAACAGCAGGTCCCGCCGTAAGAACTGCGGCAATCCTTGCGGCCCGCTGCACCAACGCATCAGCAATCTGCCAAGCCAGATCATTTTGAGAAACATCGCAGTTCTCCCCTGCCAGATACCGGCTGACATCCGCCAGTGTGCATTTCCAGTTACCAAACGGTTCCGGCAGAAGACCTTCCGATGCCGCTGCTTTCAAAGCCAGACCGATGATCTCTCCCAGATAGGCACCGGCGCACTGTTTCTCCGCATGGGCCTCTTCCGGGATATCAGATGCGTCGATAACCTGTCTGTCAAAATCACCCTTGGGGAAGCCGTCAAAAGCGCCCACTTCAGTACTGATTATCATATGGGTTCCTTGCAGATTCTTTTCTACCTTGGGAATATTGGCACACCGCTCGGCATAGCACACATTGATGCCTGTTCCCAGAATCAGGCCCACATCCGCGCGGTCTGCGCCAAGCATAGCCGCTGTGGAGTCATTTAATACTCTCACTGCCTGCACATTTTCACCCAGTGCTTCCCGCAAAGCGCTGCCCACGGAGCAGCCTACAGCTTCCGGAACCTGCACTTCCTTGCACCATGCCAGCAGCTTTCCGTCCAGATTTCTTTCCATATCTACATTGTAGGAAAAACAGAATCCCACCCGGGATGCTTCCGGTCTTTCCAGCAACTGGGATGCTACCTTCTGATAAAAGGCTTTTTTCGTCAACGCGCCATCCGTGCCGGGCATTGGGATCACCCGAAGCTCTTCAATATGACACTTTCCTGCTTCATCGAAATACGCACTAGCGCTTCGCAGATTGGTGCCGCCTGCGTCCAGAACCCAACAACGTTCCCCCGTCACAGGATGAATATCCGGTGCCAGGTAAGAAGGAAGCATTGGAATCAAACCTTCCCCGGCAAGTCCCCTCTCCATATCTGTTAGGAGTGCCTGCAAACACGACTCAGATAATATCTGCGTCACACTGTTATGGTGCTTTCTTAGAAATTCTTCTGCTGCCACAGATGCATCTTTCATCATGTGTTGCCCCTTAAACTGTCACAGCATATGCAGTTCTTCCGTCTTTATGAGGAATGAAGACTTCTTTTCCGGACTGGGTAATTTCAATGTGGTAGGTACATCCACGGAACTCTCTGGTAATCTTTGCGGGCAGCAGTTCCTGCGGCAGGCATGGCTTTACACGCAGGCCATCCCATTCCGCCTTGACACCCAGCATATACTGGGTAGCCGCGATATACATCCATGCGGCAGTACCGGTCAACCAGCTTACGTTAGCAAGACCGAATTTATCACTCTCAGGTCCAAAAATGTTGGAGGCATAAACGTACGGTTCTGCCTTATAGCGCCACTGACCTGCCTTCTTCTGCGCAACCATCGGCAACAGCTGATGGTAGTACTTGTAAGCGTTTTCCGGTCGGCCAAGGATACACTCAGCAATAATGGCCCAGGTATTGGCATGGCAGAATACGCTGCCGTTTTCGCCGCAGCCCTTGTTGTAGTAGGTCAGCGGATCCTCTGCACTGGGATAGTCCTGCATGGACGGATGGATCTTTTTGACGCCAAGATCTGTATCCAGATACATCTTTACACTGTCCATGGCGGAAACCTGCTTTTCCGGATCTGCCATGCCGCTGATTACTGCCCAGCTCTGGGCATTCAGCCAAATCTTCGCCTGAGGCTCAGCGGCAGAGCCAATGAATCTGCCATCGTCTGTGATGCAGCGGCGGAACCACTGGCCATCCCATGCGATTTCATTGATCCGCTTCTTCTGTTCCTCATAAATATCCAGATACTTCTGTCCGTCTTCCGCTTTCAGTTCTGCCAGCTTTGCCATCATGGGCAGCACAGTTCCCAACTGCATGGACGTCCAGATACTCTCACCCTTGCCCTCCCGGCAGACCTTATATAGCATATCGTTCCAGTCAGAAGAAAGCATCAGCGGGAATCCATGGCTGCCCAGATTCTTCATACAGAAGTCAATGGACAGCTTGATATGCTCCCAAACGGTAGCCTTATTTCCATCGTAGAATTCCACTTCCTCATCCAGATAGGACAAGTTGCCCTCTTCCATCACGATGTTATAGGCCGCCATCACAAGCCACAGGTGATTATCGCTGTGGATTCTGGTGACAGGCTCCCAGCCTTCCACCGGGAAGCAGTAGTGGTTGCAGTGGCCGTCCTGATACTGCTGTGTCAACAGAAGATTCAGCTTTTCTCTGGCCCGCTTCGTATCAAAGGGTACCATAGCCAAAATGTCCTGCGCCGTATCACGGACACCTACGCCACGGAAAGTACCGGTAGCATAGTAAGAAATATTCCGGGAGAATTTGAAATTCTTTTCTGCCTGATAGGGATTCCAGATGTTGATCATAGTCTGGGCATCCTTATCCGGCAATTCGCACTGGAATTTTCCAAGGAAGGAATCCCATTCTTCTTTCACAGCAGCGTAGGATTTCTGTGCGAATCCCGCTTCACGGCAATGTGCCACGGATTTCTGAATTTCCTCTTCCGTCATAGCGGTTCCAAGGAAAACATTGATTTCCTTTTCTTCTCCCGCCTTCAATTCAACATCCAACTGCAATGCAAAACACGGGTCGCCGCCGTAGAGGGTAGAGTTGGTTAACTGTCTCTTTTCCACATTCTGAGGATTCTCTTCGCTGCGGTAGCTTCCCACAAATTCATCACGGTCGCAATCGAAAGCAGACACCGGTACGTCCGCCGCAAAATATACGAGTGGCGTCTCCTTGGGCTTCGGCTGCATCTCTACACCATAGCGGTATACCAGCACATCTTCCCGGTTGTAGCAGGAAAGCTGGTGCTTATTGTAGCACTGCCATTGCAGCTCCCGCATGAATTCCATCATACCCAGTTCCACATAAGGAACTAGCGTGATTTTTCTATCGGTATCTGCTTTCAGTTTCAGATTCCATATCAGTGCGTTTTCAAAGGGACCGACAAAGTATGTAGCGGTCGTCTGCAGGCCATTTTTTCCCGCTTCAAAGCGGGTATATCCCATGCCATGGACAGCCTGCCAGCTTTCCGGCTTGCTCTTGCAAGGTTCGTTGGTGGGACACCAGTAATCGCCATTATCCAAAATATATGTATAGAATCCGCTGCGGTCCGTAGGTACATGGAAGAATTTATAGTGATTGATACGCCAGATTTGGGGAGACTTGTAGAAAGCCACACCACCGCCCGCCTGGGACATCATGGTATGGAAGGTGCCATTGGAAAGATAGTTCATCCATGGTGTAGGGGTATTGTACTGATGGACGACGAATTCCCGTCTTTTGTTGTCAAAATGATACATAGCTTATCCTCTTTTCCATAATATTCGGAGTAATTGCTTTGATTATTTTTATGGCTTGACCACAAAGGTCGTTCTGGTCTTGGAAAACATGATCTTCTGTTTGTGATACAGGCTGTGATAGCCCGATACCATGTAACTGACCGCAACCGTCACCAGATAATAGGGCATTCCCTCAAAACCGAACAATTCAAACGCGATCAAAAGGGATGTGATGGGGCTGTTGGTCACGCCGCAGAAAACGGCTGCCATACGTTCTCTGGCTGTCCTCATTCAGGTGGTACAGCCTGCCCAACCGCTTGGCGATGCTGCCGCCAAGCTGCAAGGCCGCGCCCTCTCTGCCTGCCGAACCACCGCAAAGCTGGGTTATGGTTGTGGAAATAAAGATCAGCGGTGCCGTGCGGAATGGAATGTCAGTAGATTCCTGAATGGATGCCACCACCGTGTTGGTACCTTTATCACCGGTATTACGGCATCCGCGGTACAGCGCAACGATCAACAGGCCACCAACCGGCAACGTATAAATAATAAAGGGATTCTGCTCCCGCAGACGGTTGGCAAAAATCAGCACATGACCAAAGATCGAGCTGATGCTTCCCACGATCACACCGATGCCGATACTAACCAGCATCCACTTCACTAAGTACCACAGCGAACCGACATACTCTTTCAGCGTTTCTGCTCTCTTGTCTTTCTCCACGGCGACCTCTCTGTAAGTAGTTTCCATTATTATACTTGGTCAAAAACGAAAAGTCCATACACATTTCTTGCTTTATCCTGATCTGGGTATCATTCTCCATGCACGAGGTATTATTGCAATGTGGTATGGATACATAGAAGATTTATTATCAAATATGAGGGATCCATTCTTTATTAATCCTTCTTACTTGCTGCCAGCGTTGCCGCCACGCCCACAGCGGCGCCTAACAATGCACAGCCAAGGAATACAACGATCAGTACAGGTGCTGACAGCGTCTGTGCATCCGGCAAGGGTACATTCATCGGTTCAGACGGATCTGTTGCAGGCTGTGTTTCCGGTTTGGTGGTGGGTGCTGCCGTCGGTTCTTCCGCTGGTTCGGTTACCGGTACAGTGTCCGGTTCTCCGTTTAAAAAGCTTTCAATATCCTCATACTTCGGGGTGCGGATCACAGTAACCGTATAAATCTCCACCGTACCGTTTTCCGCAGTGACAGTGACAGGAATATCATTTCTCTGTCCTGGAATCAGTTCGGACCGCTCACCAACGGTCAGCTTTGCCCGTTGATCTTCTACAGCCGCCTTGACCGTTACCGTTTCTGCCTCATAGGGCAGCCATACATAATACTGCTTCTGCTGGGCAGAAAAAACCGGCGACAGTGTGTATCCGTCCACGCTCAAGCTTTTTAATCTGGCATTATCACTGGGTACATAGTTGGGATCCTGCGGCCGGGATACACGGATCACATAGGTTCTGGTTTTTCCGTTCTCAGCCGTCACCGTGATCCGTACCCCAGTGGTAGCCGCAACGGCCAGTGCAGGATTTTCAATATGGACCTTCGCGCCGCTATGCTCCGCTGTTGCGGATACATCCAAAACAGCGATTTCAAAAGGAACCGATGCGGAATACTCCAGCACATCCGGCGAAAAACCGGGTGTGATCGCTGCGTTACCGACGGTCAGCGCTGCCAGACGGCAGTTATCTGACAAGGGCGGCGCAATATTTACAGAATAAGTAACTGTTCCAACAGGCATATCTTTTTGTCCGTCGGACAAAGTAACATTATTGGCGGAAACAGCAATTTTCGTTCCCGCGGGCACGGAAGCTTTGACCAGAAATGTGGCGGTAAAAATGGTAGCATTGCTGATGGGAGAGGCCATGCTGTTATCGTAGAATACGAAATTGTTCCCGCTGAATTCCACCGCCCAACTGCCGCCAATGGCTGCGTTGCAGCCTTGCAGTGTCAAAAGGGAGGCATCATAGGATATCGATCCGGAACCGCCATAGATTCCGCCGCCGGCGGAAAAGGAAACCGTGATGGTATCACCCGCCCGCACCACATTCGGGCCGCTCATATAGGCGCTGCCGGCAGCCATCGCAACCGGCGCTGCTGCGGCAATCAGTATGATAACCAATATCAAACACAAGGTTTTTTTCACTTTTCTCACTCTCTTCCCACAACATTCGACAAAGCAGTTGCAATTTGAATTTTATACAACTATAATTGTAAGGGTGCATTGCAGATGTATTGGTATCATCATAACCGCACTTCCCCAAAAATGCAAGCAAAGAGGATGAAATATGCGTAAGATTGTCAAAATCTCCATATCGCTGCTGCTCATCATGGCATTGCTGTGTCTATCGCCTCTTTCTGCGCACGCAGGCATTTACAATCCGGCCAGTGACGGAATCGTTTCTTCTTATTACCACATTGACTATAAACAGGGTCATATTCTCGGCATCGCTCCCGGTACCTCTGGGGCACACCTTCTCAGCGTGTGTCTGCCCGGTGATTGCACCCTTTCCCAGCAGGATCTGGTTACCGGCGCTTCCATCTCCTCCGGTGAAAACGCCTTGACCGTCATCGTCACAGGCGATCTCAATGGAGATGGCGTAGTTACCATTACCGATATGCTGATGCAAAAATCAGCCATTCTCGGTGAGGAATTGTCTTCCACCGCCATGGCTGCCGGTGATGTCAATTACGACGGTGCCGTTACCATCACAGACTTTTTGCAGGTCAAGTCCACGCTTCTGGGTCTAAGTTCTATTTCGGCCGGTCGACCCCAAGGTACCGCTGACCCGTTGATTTTGCTGACGCCGGGCAGCAGCCAGACTTGGCAAGGTGGAGAAGGTTCTGTTTCCTATTATTGCGACGATCCGTCGGTCGCCGTCATTGATGAAAACGGAACCGTTACCGGTGTTGCTGTCGGCTCTGCCTTTGTATATGCGCTGGATTCCCAGAACAATGCCCTTTTCAGAAGTATGGTTTCCGTTCTGGATCAGCCGCTGACTGTTTCTCTGGGTACTTCCCGGCAAGCCATGACACCCGGACAAACCCTTACCCTTACTCCACAGTTTAATCACCCTGTTTCTCCTGCAGTAACTTGGACTTCTTCTGATATGTCTGTTGTTACGGTCAGTGCTGAAGGTACTCTGACAGCGCAGGCCTTTGGCTCTGCAACAGTCACAGCCACAGCGGCAAACGGCAGCAGCGCACAAGTATTGGTCAAGGTGATGCCGCCTCTGGAGAGCCTATGCTTTGACCGACCGCTGTACAAGGTAAAACCTGACAATTACCGCTATCCAAAGCTTACCGTTTCTCCTGCGGATACGGGAGAAGAGATCGTCTGGACCAGCAGCGATCCGTCCATCGCCCGGGTCAGCGATGACGGTACGGTCTACGGTGTTGCCTATGGTGATGTCACCATCACCGCCACCGGAAAGTATACCGGACTCAGTGCAAGCTGCACGGTCAGTGTGTGTGATGTACGGCAGGTGGCCATTACCTTTGACGATGGACCCGGCGGAAACACCGCACGGCTTCTGGATTATCTGAAAAGCAAAAACATCCCGGCCACATTTTTCCTGATCTGCGAGCAGATTCCCCGTTATCCCAATACTGTGAAGCGACAGGCTGCGGAAGGACACGAGCTTGGTTACCATTCCTACAAACACCAAAACCATCTCCGGCTGACCTCTGAACAGATCATGAACGACTTTGCGTATTGCAATAACATGCTCCAGGAGCTGACCGGAAGAGAGTTCACACTCTGGCGCTCCCCCGGCGGTAACTATAACCAGCGGGTACTGGATTGTATTGCCCTTCCCCACATTTACTGGTCGGTGGACACACGGGATTGGGAATCACGCAACGCAAACGCGATTTATTGGCAGATCGTCAACAACACGGTTGACGGTTCCATCGTACTGATGCATGACCTGTACGGCAGTACCATTGACGGTGCCATCCGTGGTATGGACGCACTGGCAGCCGCCGGCTACGAATTCCTTACAGTTTCGGAACTGTTGGCCCGGGATGGAGATCCCGCCAAAAACTGTGTCAATTATTTTAATGATTAAACAAAGCGCAACCGGAAGCATTGCTTTCGGTTGCGTTTTTACTGCCGAAAAATTCCTACAATGTTTTTTGAAGAATATTTTGGAATATTGCAAAGACAATATCAGGTTTACATCACTGAATTCTTTTTTATAATGGACAATAGAAATATTCGGAGATGGTCAGCATATGAAATCCTATTTGAAGCATAAGATCGTAAATCTCATCGATATCAAAAAGCTCGCCGCTGTTGAGTACCTTGATTTTGAAGGAAAATACAAGAATTATGTGGAAAGGCACGATTTTTGGGAGCTTTGCTTTGTGGAGCGTGGCAGAATCGGGTTCACCATTGAAGGTAAACATCAGATTCTGAAAGAAAACGGACTGATTCTAATCCCGCCCGACAAAGAGCATTCTTATGATTCCGCTGCAGGCAACCAAAACAGAGTCTTTGTCATCTGTTTCCAGAGCTTTTCACAAGCATTAAGAGCCCTTACGGAAATAAAATTTGAAGTAAAGTCTGACGTATATGATTGCATGAAACGGATCATCTCCGAAAGTCACGCAACTTTCCGTATGAACGAAGACGATCTTTTGGAGGTCATTCCAAGCCCCATTATCGGTGGTCAACAGGTCATTACACTGCTGCTTGAATACTTGCTGATCCATTTACTGCGGGTACTTTCATCCAGTGAAAACTCGGATATTGTTTTTCTGAATGGCGACAATTTTTATCAGAATCTTGTGGAGGCCGTCATCTCGTTCTTGCATGATAACCTGAACAAGAAGCTTTCCCTTGATGAAATTTGCAAAAAGTTCAGTTGTTCCAAATCCTTCCTGTGCAAAACCTTTAAAAACCAGACCGGTGACACACTGATATCTTATTTTAACAAATTAAAGATCGAGGAAGCACAACGGCTCCTGATAGAATCCGATCAAACGATCAGCGCAATTTCCTATTCTTTGGGATTTCAGGAACCGAAATATTTCGACTATAACTTCAAAAAACAGACTGCGATTTCTCCCGCCCTATTCAGAGAAAGACAGAAAGGAGCAGAAAGACCGTGATAACAACTGTACTTGGTGATATCTGTGAAGACGCCCTTGGTGTTACCTCTTCCCATGAGCATATTTTCATTGACATGCGGTGTTGTGTAGACACACCGGAAAATCCTCCCGAATTTTTCTACGATAAAGTCACCTGTGCCAACCGTGCTGAAGTGCTTGTTGACCCCTATGCGATCCTCGACAACGCATTGCTTGATAACTGCGAAGATGCCATTGCGGAAGTTGCGTACTTCAAGAAGTTCGGCGGCCAGACCATTGTTGACTGCACACCGGACGAAATTGGACGCGACCCCCTCCTGATGAAGGAAATATCCGCACGCACAGGTGTCAACATCATTCTGGGCTGCGGTCATTACTACCACAAGGCACATGCGGCTTATGTAAAATCCGCCAGTATTGAACAGCTTGCGGATGAAATGCGCAGAGATATTCTGTGCGGGATCGGTGATACGGGCATAAAAGCCGGCATCATCGGTGAGATCGGAACAAGCGCTGTGATCTCCGAAGATGAGAAAAAAGTTTTGCACGCGGCGGGCATCGCCGGCCATGACACTGGAAAGGCTGTTCATGTTCATACAGATCTGTACACCGAAAACGGTTTTGAAATCGTAAAAATTCTGACCGGCGAGGGTACGCGTCCTGAAAAAATCTGTATTGATCATGTGGATGTTCTGCTCCGCCCCGACTATATCCGTTCTCTTCTGGATCTGGGTGTCTATGTAGAGTTCGATAACTTCGGTAAAGAATTTTACGTTTCCGAAAATCGGCGTTTTGCCTATGACTTGGAACGGATCAAGCTGTTGAAGGCGCTGATCGATGAGGGTTATGGAAAGAAGATCCTCATATGTAATGACATCTGCTTAAAGACCATGTGGAAAAAGTACGGTGGCGCAGGCTATGCCCATATCCTGCGGGCCGTAAAATATATGGCAGCCGAAAACGGCATCCGTGAAAAAACCTATATGTCACTGCTTACAGACAATGTGAAAAACTTTTTAAATTAAAGGAGCGTATGATCATGATGAACTATCCCTCAATCGACGGCAATGCGTATCAGCAAAGAGTGGATTCCCTGCGTGTGGAAATGGCAAAAAGAGGAGTCGATATTGTTGTCGGCTTTTCAAATCTGCTGGAAATCGCAATTGTGCGCTACTACTGTGGCTTTGCCCCTGTTAACGAAAGCTCCGCAATCATCATTCCTTCCAGCGGTACAGTAACCGTGTGCAGCGGACAGGCATCCTATGATTACTGCCTCACCCAGAACAAATTGGCCCAGAGCCGTATTGCCATTCTGCCCGAGATCGGTGAAGTAAGCGGTTTCGAGTACAGCACAGAGGGGCAGCTCGACTTTGCAGACCTCTTTAAACAGATCAAGGCCGAAAATCCCAATATCAAAAGAATCGGCTTCATCGGCAGATTGATCTTCCCGTCAATCATTATGGACAAGCTGAGAACCGTATTTGCCGATGCGCAGATCGTTGATTTTGACGATGTACATTACGAGCAGAGAATTAGAAAGAGCCCTGCGGAAATCGAAGTACTGAAGACCAACTGGGTCATGGTTTCCAAACTGTTTGAAAACGTTGTTCCCAATATTCAGACCGGCATGACAGAACGATACATTGAAGGCATGTTCGAAGCTGAGATGATGAAGCTGGGTGCAGAAAGCTATGTACAATCCTTTGCGCCTATGGTGGCAACCGGTCCTTCCAATTCCCATATCAGCATGAGCAGGAATACATTAAGAACGATCAATGAAAGCGAAATACTGAATCTTGCCGCAGGTGTATGCTACGAAGGCTACAACGGCATCATCTGTTCTCCCCTGGTACTTGGTCAGATCCCGCAAAAGATCAAAGATGCCGTTATGTGTGCATATGATGCTCTGAATTACGCATCCGCAAAAATGGCACCGGGCACCCCCTGTGATATTGTACTTAATGCCTATACCGACTATTTGACAAAGTACGGTTACATCGACTACTGCCCCTACGGCAGCCTGCACAGCACAGGTATGCTGGAATGCGAAGCACCTACCTTTACCGTTAACAACAAGCGCGTGATCGAAGAAAACATGGCAATTTGCATTGATGCCTATTTCAAAGGCATGGAATGGGGTTCTTTCCGGGTGGAAGATTGTTATCTGATCACCTCCAACGGCGCAAAACGCATGACAACCTATAATGACCGTGCCATTCCCGCATTGTTCAAATAAGGGTTGCAATAAAGAGTCAGAAATGTTACGATCAATAAAAGGTCGGAAAGTGAGGGAGCACATATGCTGATAAACAATACCGGTGGTATGTACGGCCGTGAAGGCGCCTTCTTTGGCAATCTGCCACAGGGATTTGACAATTACATATGGATCGAACTGATTGGCTTTGACAATGAAAAGGAAGATTGCGGTGTCAGCGATTTGCTAAGCAAGACAGGCTTTGTCCCCGCCGGTGTATTTCTTCTGGTTACCAGTATTGATATCATCAACACACACCGCGGCCTTGAGGCAGAATATGAGCTTGATGCGTATTTCTGCTCTTACGTAGGACACCCATATAACGATGAGCGTCCCAGACAGCGGTGGACCAATCTGCAGCTAAAAAGGCTGGTTGACTCTCTGCGCAAGCACGGCGTTGAAAGCTACATCAGCATGTTTGACTACATGAGTCCCAAAGCGGAATTCTATCATCCTGAGCTTTATACGACCATGTGGTCAGAAGGTAGGGAGCGGCCCCAGCGGTATGTTTGTATGACAAAGCGCTTTGCCGATGGCAGCTTTTACGAAGATTTCTTCCTGTCAGCAGCGGTCAGGTTCCTGGGTGACTACGGATTCGACGGAATCCATCTGGCTGATGGCTTGTGCCGTCCCCGACTCCCCCTCCAATGGGCAGATATGTCCGACGATATGCTGGAGCAAGCAGGAATCACCATTCCTGAGGGCGAAAGCCGGGACGTTTATATCGCAAAGAATCTGCGTCGCCAGTGGCTCGCTTTCTGCACAAAACGGTGGGGTCAATACTTAAAAAAGGTTGTCTGCGGAATTCATGAAGCAGGCTTCAAGGTTGTCGTAAACAGTTCCTGGACAAAAGACCCCATGGAGGCGGAATACCGCTTCGGTGTCAATTACAAAGCCCTTTCTGAGCTACCCATTGATCTGTGCGTAGCGGAAAACGGTGCGCCGACTCTTTGTATCATTGATACCCAAGCTAACTCCGGTTATGCCCAAAGCTACGAAGAGCGCAAAACCCTTCACCACGCTTTCCGGGCATCTCTGATGCTTACGGCTGTTTGCATGGAGAACACCAAGCTGGTTCCCCTTTACCCCATCAGGGATACCGCGGAGCAGTATGATGTGATCCACCATCTGCCAACATCTCTGGCGAAGCACAGCACGGCTGTCTTTTCCAGCTTTGTGTGGGGTAAGGACGGTTTGAAGCCTGTTCTGTCGGGCAATACCTTCTGCCTTGGTGACGGTCTGAGCAGTGAGAACTGGAGATACTTACGGCTGTGCTCGGATAATGCTTATGTAGAAGACGTGAAGCATGTGCCCGGCGCAACGGTCATATGGTCCGACGCACGAAATGAACAGGAAATACAGGCTCTGATTTCCCACCGGACACCTTCTACTCATAGGCTTTTATCCTTGATTTTGAGAAGAGGCGCTGCTGTTTTCAAGGCAGCACACATCGATCATCTTGACTATGTAACCGGTGATATTCTCGTCACAAATCCGCAGCTCATGCCGGAAGAGGAAATGGAAAAGATCCGGAATTACAGCAAGGGCAGGGTCATTTATCTGTCCGCCGACCAGGATACCGCAGATTATTCACAGGAGCAGAATCCCACCGGTATTGGTTTCCCCTATCCGCTGTATTACACAGATGCCACGGATGACAGCCTCGCAAACTGCGTAAAAGAAATCAACGAAGGCCTGTGTTATCTTTCCGAATGCCAGAAAGAATGCCGTGTGCAGGAAATTGTGACCGGCGATAAAACTTCCCGGTTTATCATCACCAATGATGAGTATTACTACACAAGACCGGTGGTTCAAACCGGAAGAAAGATCAAATCCATAACCGATATCACAAAGGTAACAGGATACAAAGCAAGTATCACAGGAGAGTCTTTCAAACTTTTGGTTCCACTGATGGGTGTCGCCATTGCAGAAGTAGAATTTGCGTGAGCTATATAACGAATGGGCGAGTTGCAAAAAAACTGCAACTCGCCCAGCTTAATATGCCAGGCTGGTGTTAGAATTTCCGCCAGACCATCTTGTCCACCACACCGGTGTAAGATTGGATGATTTTGACCACCTTGGTGGAGACCTTTTCTTCCACATAGTCGGGAACAGGGACGCCATAGTCACCGTCCAGATTCATCTGCACCGCGGTATCCACCGCCTGAAGCAGGGACTTTTCATCAATACCTGCCAACACAAAGCAGGCCTTGTCCAGCGCCTCGGGGCGCTCAGTGGAGGTGCGGATGCACACTGCCGGGAAGGGATGCCCAACTGAAGTAAAGAAGCTGCTCTCCTCCGGAAGAGTACCGGAATCGGACACAACCGCAAACGCATTCATTTGCAGGCAGTTGTAATCATGGAAACCCAGCGGTTCATTCATGCGGACACGGGAATCCAGTTTAAATCCGGTAGCCTCCAACCGCTTCCGGGAGCGGGGATGGCAGGAATAGAGAATCGGCATATCGTACTTCTGTGCCATAGCATTGATAGCGTTGAACAAAGAGTTGAAATTTTTCTCGGTGTCGATATTCTCCTCCCGGTGAGCGGACAGGAGAATATATCTTCCCTTTTCCAGTCCCAGACGGGCATGGACATTGCTCTTCTCAATTTCCGGCAGATTGGCATGGAGCACCTCAGCCATAGGAGAACCGGTAACGTATGTCCGTTCCTTAGGCAGGCCGCACTCATGGAGATACCGCCGGGCATGCTCGGAGTAGGCCAGATTTACATCGGAGATGATGTCCACGATGCGGCGGTTGGTTTCCTCGGGCAGGCACTCATCCTTGCAGCGGTTTCCGGCTTCCATATGGAAGATGGGAATGTGCAGCCGTTTTGCCGCAATGGCAGAAAGGCAGGAGTTGGTGTCGCCCAGGATCAGCAATGCGTCCGGCTTGATCTGATTCATCAGCTTGTATGAGCAGTTGATAATATTGCCCACAGTGGCACCCAGATCATCGCCCACCGCGTCCATATAGACCTCAGGATCAGCAAGCTTCAGATCCCGGAAGAACACGCCGTTTAGGTTATAGTCGTAGTTTTGACCTGTGTGGGCCAGAATAGTGTCGAAATAGGTACGGCACTTGTTGATCACAGCAGCCAGACGGATGATCTCGGGACGGGTTCCCACAATGATCAGCAGTTTCAGTTTGCCGTTATTCTTGAAAGAAACATCAGAATAATCCAGTTTGATTTCCATATTACACCACCTCAAAAAAGGTATCAGGTTTATTGGGATTGAAGCACTCATTGGCCCACATAAGGGTCACCAAGTCCTCGGTATCGCTCAGATTGATAATATTATGGGTATAACCGGGCAGCATGTGGACAGCTTCGATTTTTTCGCCGCTGACCTCAAAATTCAGCACCTCATCACTGCCTACTTTTCGCTGCTGGATCAGTCCTTTGCCCGCCACCACGATGAAGAACTCCCACTTGGTATGGTGCCAATGCTGTCCCTTGGTAATGCCGGGTTTGGAAATGTTGACGCTGAACTGACCGCAGTTGGCGGTTTTCAGCAGTTCCGTAAAGCTGCCCCGGGCATCACAGTTCATCTTAAGGGGGAAGCTGGCCTTCTCCTTGGGCAGGTAGGACAGATAGGTGGAATAGAGCTTCTTGGCAAAGGAATTATCGGGAATCTCGGGCATCAGCAGGGTCTGGGGCTGCGCCTTGAAGGCATCCAGCAGACTGACGATCTGGCCCAGGGTGACCTTATGGCTCACGGGAGCGGCGCAGTAGCGGCCGTTTTCCATAAGAATGGTGTCAATGCCATCAAACTCGCAGCGATGCTCTTTACCCAGAAGCGCTGCAATCATTTCGTCGATCAGGTCGTCAATGTACAGCAGTTCCAGCCGTACGGAAGGGTCATTGACCGTAATGGGCAGGTCATGGGCATAGTTGTGGCAGAAGGTAGCCACTGCCGAATTGTAATTGGGTCGGCACCACTTACCGAAAAGATTGGGGAATCGATAAACCAGAACCTTTGCGCCGGCTTCCTCCCCATATCGGAAGAACAATTCCTCCCCTGCCTTCTTGCTGCGGCCGTAGTCGGAATTATAGCGGCCGATGAGGGTGGCCTGAATGGAAGAAGCCAGCATCACAGGACATGCGTTCCTGTGCTTTTTCAGCGTTTCCAGCAAGGTGGAAGCGAAGCCGAAATTCCCCTGCATAAACTCTGCCTGATCCTTTGGCCGGTTTACACCCGCCAAATTGAAGACAAAATCCGCTTTGTCGCAGGCCTCCTCCAGCAGTTCCCCGGGAGAATCAATGTCATACAGGTAAAGCTCACCGATCTCCAAACCGGGGAAGCGGCGGTCTTTGCCGTCCCGAATCGCCTTCAGCGCTTCTGTTAAGTTTTTTCCCACGAATCCGGCAGCGCCGGTAATGAGAATATTCATCCGTTTTCCCCCCGGTTTTTCAGAGCTTCGCAAACATAGGGAATGGTCATCAGCTTTTCCATCACCTGCCGCTTTGTCATCTGCTCGGTGTTTTCGCTGTTGAACTCCCGCAGAGAATTGCGATCCGGGTCACCCTGTTTAAAGTATTTATCATAGTTCAAGCCGCGCTTGTCACAGGGAACCCGATAGAAATCGCCCATGTCGATGGCACCGGCGCACTCTTCGTTGGTCAGAAGGGTTTCATACATCTTCTCACCGTGGCGAATGCCGATGACCTTGATCTCGTGACCGGGAGCAAACAACGCCGTCACCGCCTCCGCCAAAGTACCAATGGTACAGGCAGGGGCCTTCTGTACTAAAATATCACCGCTTTCGCCATGTTCAAAGGCGAACAGCACCAGATCCACAGCCTCGTCGAGACTCATGACAAACCGAGTCATAGACGGTTCCGTAATAGTAATAGGATTTCCGGCTTTGATCTGATCCACCCACAGAGGCACAACACTGCCTCTGCTGCACAGCACATTGCCGTAACGGGTGCAGCAGATCTTGGTCTTTCGGGTGGTGCGGCTCTTGGCGACAACCACCTTTTCCATCATCGCCTTGGAGGTACCCATGGCATTGACAGGATAGGCCGCCTTATCTGTGGACAGGCAGATAACCGTTTCCACACCCTCGTCAATAGCAGCGGTCAGAACATTATCCGTACCCACCACATTGGTCTTCACTGCCTCCATGGGGAAGAATTCACAGGACGGCACCTGTTTCAGCGCGGCGGCATGGAAAATGAAATCCACGCCATGCATAGCGTTCTTCACAGAAGCCAGATCCCGCACATCGCCGATATAGAAGCGCAGCTTCTCCGCGCACTCCGGATAGCGCAGCTGATATTCATGGCGCATATCATCCTGTTTTTTCTCGTCACGGGAGAAAATGCGAATCTCTCCGATATCTGTAGTAATGAAACGGTTCAGTACCGCATTGCCAAAGGAACCGGTACCACCGGTGATCATCAGGGTTTTATTTGCAAACAAACTCATTGTAAAACCAGCCTTTTTCTGAAAATATGTTATCCGCATTTATGCGGAAATCCGGATAAATGCGTTTTTTTGCATGATAAGCGGCAATCGTATATCAGTTTAATTTTACGGCAAAAAGTCCCCAATGTCAAGGGAATCCAAACTTCTCCAGTACTGACGGAAAACCATCTCCAGTTGCTGCCTCAAAGCAAAAATTGTGCCGGAGCTTTTGCTCCGGCACAACCTCACTTGATTCAGCTAGGATCTGTTTCAGCGTCTGAAAACAGCCTTAATTCTGGTCCACAGACCGGCTTCAGCTACGGATTCCATCACCATTTTACCCTCGGAATCGAAGACATAATTGCCTTCTTCCATAAGGCCATTGGTGTAAGTGATCCAATAGGTCCGGTTGGCAACAACTTCACCGGTGGTGGTACGGACATAGTAGTAGTCGCCATCCACACAGATCAGACCGGCCTTAGTCAGCACACCGTTTTCATAGTGATAGATACCGCCGTTTTCCTTGACAAAGCCATTCTTCACCACCTCATCCTCAGGCTTGTCATAGGAACCCTCGGGAGGATTGGTCATACGGCCCTTGGAATCGAAGTTATAGTTGCCTTCGCTCATCAGATCATTGGTGTAGGTGATCCAGTATGTCCGGTTGGTAACGACCTCACCGGTGGTGGTGCGGACATAGTAGTAATAGCCGTCCACATAAATCAAACCGGCCATAGACAGCTTGCCGTCCTTATAGTGGTAGATGCCACCATTCTCCTGGTAGAAGCCGTTCTTGAGGGTCACAACGGGAGCACCCAACATCTTGCCTTCCTCGTCGAAGACATAGTTGCCCTGCTCCATGAGATCATTGGTGTAGGTGATCCAGTATGTCCGGTTGGTAACGACTTCACCGGTAGTGGTGCGGACATAGTAGTAGTAACCGTCCACGCAGATCAAACCGGCCTTGGACAGTTCGCCATCCACATAGTGGTAAATACCGCCGTTCTCCTTATAGAAGCCGTTCTTGACGATCACTTCGGGTGCGCCCAGCATCTTGCCCTCCTCGTCGAAGACATAGTTGCCCTGCTCCATGAGATCGTTGGTGTAGGTGATCCAGTAAGTCCGGTTAGTTACGACCTCACCGGTAGTGGTGCGGACATAGTAGAACTCGCCGTCCACGCAGATCAGACCGGCCTTGGACAACTGGCCATCCTTATAGTGGTAGATGCCGCCGTTCTCCTTGAAGAAGCCATTCTTCAGAGTTTCCTCATACACCGCAGTGTACACAACGTCTGCCTTGGCAGCCACGATCTTGGGAGTCCAGCCGCTGAACGCGAAGGTGCTGGTTGCGGAGTCTGCCTTCTTGGGTTCCTCGCCATTGTAGACGGGCGTGGTGCCGTACTCCAGAACGGTACTCTGGAGGATTTCACCGTTTTCATCCTTGAAGGTCACACGGAAGGTCTGGATCTTACCGCAGACGCACTTGCCATTCTCGTAAATGTGGCCAGTGGGATCGGTGTAATCTGCAACGTAGCTGTCACCGCAGTTTTCGCAGGTGTAAGTGGTGTAACCCTTCTCCTCACAGGTGGGTTTAGTCACTACTGCCTTGTAAGCATGGCCCAGAGCGGTGTCCTTGTCAGGGGTGGTGTCGGTCTTGCCGCAGCCGTTGTCGCACTTGGCGGTCTTGGTGCCGTCCTCAGTGCAGGTGGCATCGTTGTTGCTCTTATAATTGGTATAGCTGTGACCCAGAGCTGCCACTTCATCACCCTTGTAGCTGTCACCACAGGTAGCGCAGGTATAAGTGGTGTAACCCTTCTCCTCGCAGGTGGGAGCGGTCACTACTGCCTTGTAGGCATGACCCAGAGCGGTGTCCTTGTCAGGGGTGGTGTCGGTCTTGCCGCAACCGTTGTCGCACTTGGCGGTCTTAGTGCCATCCTCGGTGCAGGTGGCATCGTTATTGCTCTTGTAATTGGTGTAGCTGTGGCCCAGAGCCGCAACCTCGTCAGCCTTGTAGCTGTCGCCACAGGTAGCGCAGGTATAAGTGGTGTAACCCTTTTCTTCACAGGTGGGTTTGGTCACTACTGCCTTGTAGGCATGACCCAGAGCGGTGTCCTTGTCAGTGTCAGTGTCGGTCTTGCCGCAGCCGTTGTCACACTTGGCGGTCTTGGTGCCATCCTCGGTGCAGGTGGCATCGTTGTTGCTCTTATAATTGGTGTAGCTGTGACCCAGAGCCGCAACCTCGTCAGCCTTGTAGCTGTCACCGCAGTTTTCACAGGTGTAGGTGGTGTAACCCTTCTCTTCACAAGTAGGAGCGGTCACTACTGCCTTGTAGGCATGGCCCAGAGCGGTGTCCTTGTCAGGGGTGGTGTCGGTCTTGCCGCAGCCGTTGCCACACTTGGCGGTCTTGGTGCCGTCCTCGGTGCAGGTGGCATCGTTATTGCTCTTGTAATTGGTGTAGCTGTGGCCCAGCGCCGCAACCTCGTCAGCCTTGTAGCTATCACCGCAGTTTTCACAGGTGTAGGTGGTGTAACCCTTCTCTTCACAAGTAGGAGCGGTTACAGTGGACTTATAGCTGTGACTCAGTGCGTTCACCGTAACTGTCTGGCGGCTCAGCTCTTTATCGCAGACAGTGCAGTACACCACAGTGTCATAGCTGCCGGCTGCACCGCAGGTAGCAGCCACCTCATTCTCCACCACAGCCTGGCCGGGAGTATGGGTGGTCAGCTTATCGGTAGTTTTTTTCACTCTGACGAGTTCAGTATCACAGACAGCACAGTAGACAACTTCCTCGTAGCTACCGGCATCCTTGCAAGTTGCAGCAACAATATTTTCCTTCACTGCCTTATCAGCGGTATGGCTGACCTTTGCCACTGCGGTGATTACAATATCACCGGTCACCTCGGAGGCAGGAATAGTCAGCCTGTTATCTTCGAAAGCAGCGCTGACTTTCTCCCCGTTGACGGTTACGGTAATGTCCGCAGAAGTCAGTGCATAGCACTGATCAGCGGTAAGGTTTGCAGTATAATCGGCACCGTACTGCGCACCGTTGCTACCATTGGAAGCAACATGTGTGCCATTGAAAGTAACGGTGTACTGCTCCGGAGCCCAGACAGCATACAGCTTCAAATCATCAGTGACGGTAACGGATGCGCCATCCGCATAGACTACGCTGCCGCCGGCAGTGGTGGCCCAGCCTTTAAATGTATGTCCAACCTTGGTAAAGCCATTGGCTGCCAGAGTTACTTGGTTATTGCCGGAGAGAATCTGATCCACAGTGACAGTCACAGAACTCATAGTGCCGGAGGCATCGTTGCCATCGAAAGCAACCACAGCATCTGTTGCCTTCTGCCAGGTGCCATTCTTAACCATGTAAGCATCGCCTGCGACAGCATCCTCGGTGGATGTGTAGCTGCCGTCCTTATTCAGCAACTGAATGCTTGTAATGGGGATCAGTGCAGGGAGGATATTGATATCCTGCTGGACAGCCTGATAGGTAAAGCTAAAGCCCATATATTCCCTGATTTCGGTATACATCGGGTCCAAGCCAGCTATTAAATGGACAACACCGGTACCGTTGCTGGAATGCACATTGGCACCACCCAGAGTCGTATAAACATAACCGTCAGCGGAAATCTTACCGTTCAGATTAATCTTCACATCGGTCAGATCCGCTTCGGTGCGGTTGTAGGTTCTGGTCGGCGAATAGGGCAGCGGAATAAGCTTTCTGCCTTGGTTGACGAAAGTACCACCAGTGGAAGGAACAGGATTTCCCTCCTCATCAACGCCGATGTAGCTGTCCCACTCGTCGGCATCGTATACATAAACACTCCAGCCCGGTGCAACATTCAGTTCCGCGCCGTCGGCAACGGTCACTTCAGAACCGGGCAGCAGAGCCATATTCTGATTGATAACAGTTCTTCCGGAATTGATGGAAATGCTGATATTGCTGTTAATCGGCAAAGTATAATCAGAAGAATTCACAGCCGTACCTGCCAGTTCCAGAGACAGGCTGTTGATTTGGGCATCACCATAGACACAGATCTCCAGGCGGTCCCGAGAAGGAATATACTCCTTGGTAATATAACCGCCATCCTCTGCTACAAACATAGCGCCATCGCCCATGAACTTAACGCCGGAGGACAGTGCCATGCTGCTCATGTACAGAGAGGTGTAGACATACTCGTCAGCGCCGGATTCCAGCACCAGCTTGGTCTCTACATTCTGCACATAGTACTGAGACAGAGGGAACACACCCATCTCACCGCCTAGGCCCTCAGGATCAACCAGAATCAGTGTTGCGGAACCACCACGGAAGTCAGTGAACTGCATGTTCTCATATACCACTGCGCCACTCTTTGCTCTTACGATGCCGTCGCCAATAATGTAACCCCAGACATAAGCAGCGCCGCCGTTATTGATAACGATTTCAGAGCCCTCGTCCATCCGGACAAAACCCACAGGACCGGTGGGGCAGCCAACATAAGAACACACGCCGTTGGCGCTGTTGCCGGCAGTATGCTTACCGCTGACGCTGATAGCACCGTTGACTGTGATAGACGCACCGGATGCCAGATTCAGCGTCTTAAAAGCATAGGGTTTCTCCCAGGGTGTCGCGCCGATAACATTACCGCTTTCATCTTTCAACACACCGGTATTGGCAGGCTCAGTAGTATAACAGGTATATGCGTCATCAAAGGGGATCAGCAGGGTAACGCCGGCAGGAATGGTGTAGTCCCCGGAAATCGTGCCGCTGCTGATCAGCACGATCATGTCCTTGCCGTTGTCCACCGCATAAGTGGCGGCCTCGCCCAGATCAGTAAAGTTTGCACCGCCGACCTGAAATACCGCTGTCGTATCGGGCTTAAACTCAGGAACAATGGTCTGATCCGCGTCAGACTGATAAACTGTTTCCGCGTTGTAAGACAGATACTTACCTGTGGTAACACTATACCAGCCGAAGAACATGTAGCCTTCATCAGCAGTCGCCTTCAGCGTATAGCTCTTGGTGGAATTCTGGACGATCTGGGTGTCAACAGAGATCGCTGTCTCCACACCGTCTGCATTGGTAACGGTATAGCTGCCGTTTTCTGCTGCCAGGAAAGTTGTGGTCGCATCCCGTTCAACCACCACTGCTAAATTAGTAATAGTAATAGTAGCATTATTCTGAGAGCTTGGGCGCTGGCTAACTGACAACTCAATATTCAGAGCGCCATTTGCGTTCATATTTACCGTATAAGTACCGCTTCCGGTAAACTTCTCGCCACCAATTTTGACAGTACCGGAAGTCGTGCTGATGGTATAGTCAAAACTTAGTTTTGCTTCATTCTCTCTATTGTTTGTAATAGTCAGCGTGGAGGCTTCCGCCTTGTAGTAAGCGGCCTTTGCGCCTTTTACGCTGCCTTTGATCTGGGCACCACCAGCACTCCAGTCCACAGTACCGCCTTTACTGGCCTCCGTATAGGACAAGCCAATTGCGGAATCAGATAAGCCGGTCAGCTCAGCCGCATGGGCATGAAGAGCGATGCCGGGGAGTAGTGCAACGATCATGCACAGCGCCAGTGTCGCAGACAGCAGCCGCTTGAAAAAATGACTTTTCATATTCTTCGTTCCTTTCACCTTTCGTACAAATTTTCTGCGCAATCACTTGCAGGAAAAACTCTATCCTCATAGGACACTGCTCGCAATGCGCCATTTTAACGAATACAGTATACTCTTTCAGATAGCAAAAGTCAATGACAACGCCGTATTATTTCTCGCCACCCACAGCAACAGTGAAACAGCAAAACGGACGCAGCCAAATACTGCATCCGTTTTCAGCACATTATTCTTCTTTACCCCACCGCAGCAGCCGTCGCAGCCGCCACGCTACCCGTTTCAATAACTTTCTAAACGGATAAATCGCAACCCAAATCCTGCTGTAAAGCTGATAGCCAAAGCTATCCACACTGATTCGCTTCTGTCCCCGCCGAAAGGCAACGACCACCGCCAGGATCTGCTCCGGATGGATTCTCTCGTATTCATAGGTATTGTCACCCAGACACACATAATAATCCTGCTTCACACCCACAATCCGGTGCATCACATATTTCCCGCTGGGATACTGGTAAACCGGAATATCGTACTTTTTTAGTTTCCCGGCAACCGGCCCAACCTCCACCGCGTCTTTCTCCTGCCGCAGCATGGGAAGCATGCTCACTCCCCGGAACGGAAGATAACGCACCGTCTGTCCCGCCGCCAATCTTTCGCGGATTAAGAGCATCAGCTCTCCCTCGGGGATCAAATGCTCATTCAAGGAATCCATTGTCATTGAGTTTATCCACAAAAGCGTCTACGCAACCACGGGCAGTTGCTGCGTCCACATCATATTCGGTAAGAAGCGCCTGCGCCAAAGACTCCCTGTCGGTCTCATTTTGCAGCCGCTCCCACAGGAATCGCCCGGTCTCGTTAAGCGTTATCATCACGTTCAGGTCCAATTCACCGCCGGTGGGCAGAACCACTGTCTGACCCGCCACCTGGTGCAGCAAGAAGCCATCCTTAATTTTCATATTCATCAACCTTCCTTTTCCCAGACATAGCCTTATAAGAAACCTGTGCAGCCTGAGGATCCATATTACAGCCCATCTGCCAGACAGGCACCTGGGTCAACAGCTTATCCAGCAAAATCATGATCTTCATCCGCTGATCAGCGCCACCGGGCCGGATTGTTTGTTCCAGCAAAGAAAAAATCGCTTTTGTGCCGCCAAATGGCTCAATCGTATTTTCCTCTGCCCTGTGCAGAAAGCAAATACCTGCCAGCTTTGCGCGGATATTGGTACTGATATCATATTTGCCGCTCCAGGGAGTACCATAGGCATACCACTGGCCATTCTCAAGGCGGATTGCCGGCTTATCGTCATTTAAAATAACGGCACGGTCTCCAAAAACCTGTTGCCAAAGACCGGTATGGGTGGATTTTCCCGTACCGCAGGGAGCCGAGAACAGGTATGCCCAGCCATCCACCACAACAGCAGAGGCATGCAGCAGCATTCCATCGTAATTTAGAAGCTGTCGGTAAAAATTACCGCCGGTGCTCATGTATTCGCTGTCATCATCGCTCAGGTGCGGCTGGTTTTCCTGAAGTTTTTTCCAATCCGAGTGGATCACAATATCCGGCTCAGCGGGTTCACACAAATATGGCTGCGCCTGCATTACCGTCCGGCCAAAGCTGTCCATCTGCACTGTTAATCCAGCGATGTTATAAAACTGTTCCATGTTTATACTTTCCCGATCCATCAGAAGTTATAGTCCAGACCCACAAATCGCAGCATTTGCTGCCTGATTTCCATATTGTCCTGGGTCAGTTCCTCCAGATTCTTTTCATGACGAGCCAGAGAATCCCGCTCAAACAAAACTTTATAGAACGGACGAACCAACCATACTGCTGGCAGTAATACAGGTGCCTTTTTCAAAATCGTGTACTTGCTCTTCAAAACATCTACACTGGGAAACGCCGTCTGCCAGAGATAAAGCAGTTTACCGTTCTTTCCCAGGGCGGAATGCTTCGCGTCCCGCACAACCCGCGACAGAGCACGGCTCTCTATCTTTCCCCAGCTTCCGCTGGCAAAGATAAACTCTGTCATATGCTGAACAACCGCATCTTCCTGCGTCTGTTCAAACCACGCGTCGATCAGCCGGCGAATGTTTTTATAAAACTCTAAAAGTTTCAGTTTTTCCAGTTCCTCCACCACATAACCTTCGTTCAGGTCTGGATAAGTTCGCAGATAGACCCACAGATCCACCACATGACGGCAGCCAATACCACCGTCACGGTAATGCTTTGCAAAATGGGTGAACAAGTAAATCCATTCATCCTCCGCTGTCATTGCGTAGCAGCTCCCCTGTTTTACCTTAGCAAGTTCCCAACCGTCACCAAAGTACGCATACAGGTCTACATTATAGGACGGAATCAACCGCTTGTGGAGTTCCACGGACAACGAACTGTTCCGCCAGACCAGCTCGTGATCGGTGTCATATTGCTCCGCAAAACCCAGGTTCTCCATAAGTTTACGGATCCTGTCGTATTGTTCCAGCCGAATCAGAATATCCGCGTCGCCCATGGCACGAAGCTCAGGCTTTGGATAACGGCTCTTCATGTTGCAGCCCTTCAAGGGCATATAATCTATACGGTTTTCATCGAAGGTTCTGCAGACATGCTCTACTTGATTCATCTGCCTTTCACTGACCATTAAACTCTTGCAGTAATCTGCAAACAGTTTTTTCATTACAGGCATTTCGGCTGAGAATCCACAGTGCGCTGCGCCTTCGTACGCAAGGGCCGTGATGTGGTGCTGTTTAATCAGCGGATACGCTTGTTCCAGGTCGAACTCCCGGGGCACGGGATGTGGCATCTGTGTAACCGCGCTTCTGAGCAGCGCTACGATACCGCTTTGATCAATCGTCATATATCTCCTCCGCCGCAAAATCCTGCGGCTTTCTTGCTCATATGATATCCAGGATTCTCTGTTGATGCTTGCATATTCCCTCAAGCACAGGTTGACCCAATTTAGCCTCAATCCTCTGAATCGCATGACCCAGATTCGGCGGTCTATCCAACGTATTATGGCAATCCGACCCAAGTAAATGGATTTGATTTGATTTCAACAGCCGCATGGCCATGGCCGACGTGGTTCGGTTCAGGAAAAAATGACTGTTGGCCTGCACCAAAACCGGCAGGTCAGCCAAGCGCTCCGGAATTCCGTAGGTGCGGAGAGGCCGAATATACCGGTCAATATGCGCAATCACCGGAACAATTTTCCGTATCTCCCAGATTCGTTCCAATTCCAGGTACATACTGTCTGTCCAGGGTGCCGCAGGCATCTCTACAAGAATTGCGTTGCCCACAGTCAGCTCCGGAAGCCACTCGGACTCGCTCATTCCCCGGAAATAAGCGGCCTCCGCCCCAGAAAGGATCTTTGGAAGGCCCGGAAGCTTATCCGTTTCAGCCCGCAGCGCAACCTCGGCAGCAGCTCGTCGTTCCAGAAAAGACTCCGGTCTATCCCATTTGGCATAGAAATGCGGGGTCGCCAGAACCAGTTCTATCCCCTGTTCCGCTTCCATGCGCAGCAGCGCGATGGATTCGTCCAATGCCGCGCTTCCGTCATCCACGCATGGGAGAATATGGCTGTGACAATCAATTATCCCATGCTTCATTTTCTTACACTTTTCTGACCGGCCTGCTTAGTCGCAGAGCGACCGGCCCTATAATACTCGCTGCCGCCATTGGAATAGTAGGCGGACGCTTCTGTGGTGCCATTAAATACCACACCAAGGATCCTACTGCCGACAAACTCGAACTGGCGGACAGCATCACTCAAGCCCGCCCGGTCACAATGATTCTGACGAACCACTAAAATCATACCATCTGTATGTCCCGCTACTGCCAGCGCGTCGCTGACTTCACCAATGGGAGGCAGATCCAGAATAATGTATTCGTATTTCGTCCGCAGGTATTCCAGCATTTTCCGCATTCTTTCAGAACTCAAAAGTTCCACAGGGTTGGGAGGAATCCTGCCGGAAGAGATCACGTGGAAAGCCTGCTCCTCCCCTTTCAAACCGCACATCTGGATCAAATTGGAGGTCTGGGTCTGACCGGACAGGAAATTGGACAAACCGCTGGCCAGACTGACGGGCAGTTTCTTAATGATGGAAGGTCTGCGCATATCGCAATCCACCAGCAGCACGCGCTTGCCCAACTGGGCCGCACTGTAGGCCAGATTCACAGCAGTCACGCTCTTACCCTCACCGGACATGGCACTGCAGATACCAATCACATGACTCTCGTTTTCATCGGCAAAGGAGAACTGCAGCTTTGTACGCAGAAGCTTGTAGGCTTCCGCCGCGGAGAAGCTAATGCCCTCACCAATCAGTTCCGCAGGTCGATGGTCCTTCATCGCGTATTTCCCGGATTTTGTTTTTTTCGTACCTGATCCATAATAGGCACCGTCACCGGAGGACGCTGTCATGTCAGGAACCTCAGCCAGAATGGGGTAATCGCACAGTTGGGAAATATCCTCCTGGGTGTGGATCGTTACATCCATCAGTGCGCGTAGCACAACTACCGCAGCGGCCAGTACAAAGCCGCCCAACAGGCCTAAGAAAGTGTTCTTTGTATAGTTGGGAGAACTGGGATTCTGGGGTGTTACTGCAGCAGCCACCACCTTGGCAGAGGTACCGTCAATAATGCTGGAAATCCGGCTGGGCAGCACTTTGGTCACAGCATCCGCAATTTTATGCGCCACAGCAGGATCCTCTGCAGTTACTACCACCTGGAAAATTTCCGTAGCGTCCACGGACTCCGCGCTGATCATGCTCATGAGCTGCGCGTTGGTATATCCGACACCGGCATGCTTGCCAATGGCATCCATTGTCTCTCTGGTATTGAGGATCGCAATATAAGACTTGACCAGGCCACGGGACGCGGAAATATCACTGGAGGTGATACCGGTAATACTTTCTCCCTGTCTGGAACTGTTATTTACGTAGAACATAGCTGAAGATTGGTACTTCGGTGTAATGAAGCAGACCGTGAACAAAAGTGCGCATACAGCACAGACCACCGCAACAATACCCACCAGCCAGGACTTGCGCAGCAAGGCCTTTCCCAAGCGTTTCAAATCAATCTCAATTTCTTCGTTGTTATTTGTCATTTTCTTGTCCATAGGGTCCTCCTACGTATAACAAAATTCTAATTGTTTTTACCTGGTTTTTTGATTTTCGATAAAACAAATACGGCCAATTCATTTCTGCTTATCAGCATGCTGAGCAGGAATGCCACCACACCGCACATCACCGAAATAACCAAGCAGATCAGATCATGATGGATTAGACTTTTGACAACCATAACCGTAACCGCCATAGCCGCAGTGCTAAGCGCAAGCGTTATACAGAAATGACGGCTGATATCCGGCCTTGCAATAGAAAGTGAATATCGGAGCAACATGCCATTCACAATCAGTTCGCTGATCACGGATGCTATCGCGGCGCCCTGATGCCCGTGTAAAGGAATCAAGATCGCGTTCAGCACCACATTGGCCAACCCTGCCACCACGCGGGACGCGATCAATTCTTTTTCATTTCCGCTACTGATGATAGCTTGATAGCATAGCAAATCTCCTACGCCTTTTACAATTGTAAACACAGACAAAATCTGCAGCGTTTGTGCCATCGGTGCAAACGCACTGCCAAACAAAACGGCTGTCAGTTCCTGTGAAACCACAATGAGTCCTATACATCCGGGAACAGCGAGAAGCAACACTAACTTTAATCCGATTGTTAGATGCGAATGGTAATGCTCACGATCATTCTCGTAGACATAACTGAGTCTTGGCAGGAACACCGCCGAGATAGCGGTCACAAGCGTCAGCACAATGCTGATCACTTTATGTGCATTTGTGTAGAAGCCGACAGACGCATTTGTTGATAACTGCCCAAGCATAGTTATGTCGACCTTACTGTACAGGCTTGCCGCCACCGAGCTGAGCATCAGAACCATAATCGGTTTCATATGCCTCCCGGGCTCCAAATTGTGAAACATTAATTTCACTTTCCCACGAAGGTGAAATACGTTGAAGAAATAATTGCATCCGATACCCAAACACAGTATCAGCGCATAGACAGGATAATCTGCCTCCGTTTTCACAAACAAAAAGAGCGCACACAGGGATATGGCCTTCACCAGGATGCTTCGCAGTGTAATGTATCGATATTCTTCCCGTCCTTGATAAAACCAGTCAATATTAATATAGTTAAACACCAGATCAAGGCCAAAAATCAGGTATACCAAATGATCGACAGGAAAAACCAACTGAATAAAACACCAATACGCAGCGACGCACACCGTCGTGGACAAAAAGTTTATACCCATCAATTCACTGAACAGTTTATTAACTTTTTCCGGATCATCACGGTATTTGGCGCTCTCTCTGATTCCATATTGCGGAATAGCCAATACCGCAATCATCAAAAAGTACGATACTGTATTTTGGGCATACGCAACCGCGCCTATTCCATCCGGTGATAACACTCTGGCAATATAAGTTGCGGAAACCAGCGGAAAAATGACATTGCACAGTTTATATATCACGCTGAAAATAGCGTTTTGTGCCAGCGAATTTTTCATGCATGCTTCTCCAATATCACTTACCGCTTTTGCGACAACTCGAGACAAATCGTCTCCAATCGCTCCACAGCCTTCGGATAAGAATACTCATCCAAATCTAATCTCGAAAGGATTCTATCATTATTTGGATGCTCCAGTAGATAGGCAATCTTTCTTCTGATTTCTTCTGCATCCATCGGGTCATGGATCAAATCGCATTCTTCCAGTTCCAGAAGTCCTGTCACGCCGACCTGCTCAGAAATTAGGACACTGCAGCCGCACAGCAGCGCCTCAATTGTTGCAATACTGAACGACTCGAACAGCGCGTTTAATATGAACAACTGAACTTGAGATAGTCTTCTCAGAAACTGATCATGGTCGACTTTACCCATAAAGTCAATGTTTTCACAGGGTTTCAGCACGTCTTTTTTCACATATCCGTATATCTCAAGTCTTACCGGCTCAGGCATGGTTCTTACCACATCCGCAACCACGGCATTGTTTTTCTCTGCTCTAGTTCCCCCAACAACTGCAATACTTCCCTGCCTCTTTACCATGCTGCGGCAGTCCTGCGGAACAAACGCATCGATACCATTATAAAGAAAACGCGCTTTGTTGGCGTATTGGGGGTATTCTGTCTTAACCCAATCTCTGAATTTTTCAGATACCGGAAGCAGCAGGTCCGCATTTTCCAGCAAATATTGTTCCAGTTCCAATCCCCTCCCCGTAGACGAAAGGCCATTCAGCCTTATTTCATGCTGAGCGCAGCCATGCATAATGTACACAGTCTTTTTCCGCAGGAGTCCCGCCACCCGAAAAAACACACATCCCTTGCGGGACACACCCGAAACAACCACCACATGGCAAAGAACCAGTTTACACAGGGCCTCGATCATATGTAGATACTTGTTCTTGCTCTTCGCCCAAAGAAACCGCTTTGACAGATGGGCCCGCATTGCTCTGTTGACATTATCCGGGCCGGCATTTTGTTCTGCCTGGCCATAATAAAAAATATGCATTTTATCTCCTAATCCTCTGCGACGTTTTCTACGATCACATCAATGGTGCTCTGTTCCAAAGCACGGCGATTTTTCAAATGACGCTCCATTTGGCATTTTGGGATACTTTGTTCGGCAATTATATCCACCTTCTATTAGACTATATACTAGCTCCACTCGAGAAATTCGCCAAATCGTTCTTTATTTGCGTAGTACTTATCTCTGGCGTTCTCGTCAAATAGACTACCTCCACAGCTTCCTGGCTAAGGTAATCAAATTTACCTTTCCAATCATCACCAATCGTAAATATATCCACATTATATTTATGGATATCCTCAACTTTTTGCGTCCAATTCTCTTCCGGGATCACCATATCTACATATCGAACAGCTTCCAATAACGTCTTGCGTTGCTCATAGGAAGAATAGCATACTTTATTCTTTTCATTCTTATTGAACGCGTCGGTAGACAAACCTACGATCAGGAAATCGCCCAATTCTTTTGCTCTTCTCAAAAGGTTAATATGACCATAATGCAGCAGGTCAAAGGTTCCATAAGTAATTACCGTTCGCATTATTTCTCCTCGTTGTCCTTTTTTATATATTCCTGATAAGAACATTCCAGGTCAATGACCAATGTTTTATGATGGGTTACTCTTTTTTCCACAGGCGGCAGCTGCATATAGTCACCGTATACCTGAGTCAGCCACTTATGGTACTCCTTAGGAGCCTTCACCTTCAGGCCTTCAAAGGTTAATTCCACGCCTTCTCCATACCACTGTGCCGGAACGATCTCCTTCTCTCCCCACTGGCCGCAGAAATTCGCAATCATGCCACTATAGGAGAAAGAACGGAATAGCCTTTCCCGGGCTTCAACCGCAGCCTTTACATCCGGCCATATCAAATCCAGGGGTTTCTTAAGCAGTTCTTTGATGGGGTTTGGCACATCATCCCAGATGAACGCCTTGCTGATCCTCGCCGTGAGAACTCTTCTTTTGATTTTGTATAACAACTCAGCCCATGCGGTAGCCGGATAATGATCCAACGGAAAAATATCAATAAAAATTCCATGGCAGATTTTCTGCTGGCTTGATCCGTATTCAATAAACGTTGTGTTGGTATTGCGTATTTTGGATATATTTGAGCAATACGCAGGATCTGTACAATAGTTCTGCAGAAGCAGGTGGGATGGCAGCAGCGGTGCAGCTTCCTGCAGGAACACCTCATAGTCTTGACGGGGTATTCCCACATCAATATCGTCATCCCACGGGATAAATCCACCATGGCGGACTGCACCCAACAATGTACCGCCCAATACATAATACCGCAGATTCAGTTTCTCGCATATTTCGATAACTACCCGAAACATCTCGGTTTCCATAGACTGAAGTTTCTTCAGTTCTTGTTCTGAAAGGATCATCTCTCCACCCCTTTCTTTTCTTGGACTATCTAGCAGAAATTACCATTCACGAGTAATCTCCCACTTTCCACACTTCCCATATATAAAAGGAATCGCCAGAACAAAATACACCATATATCCAGCTTCTGTCCGCAGTGACGAATTGTATACAGAAATGATCACACACATAATTGCCATGATTTTTGCCAACAAGCAATAGCAGGCAGCTTCTCCATGAACAGTTTTCTGAATTTTTCCGACTCTATGATACACCAGCACAAAGAAACCAAAATAGAAGATCAGCCCGATCCAGCCGGTCTCCAAGTAGATTTTAGCATAAGACAACCAAGTATAATGCATGTCGCCGTTTCTTCTGAAGAAGGGTGTATTCAGAAAAGCAAATGCTGACGTATCGCAGTTTCCCAAACCCAGGCCCAATAATCGCTGCCAACCGTTTTTCAGCCACACTTCATTGATCTTGGGGATCGCATTCAAGCGGTTCAGATCGCCGTAACCTGTATATCCTTTATCTGAGAATGCATTTTCAGCGAACCACTGGATAGAGAAAAAATCCGAAAACCCAGGAAATATTTCAGTCAGTAAAGCTACACCTAAAATAACGGAAGCAAGTGCGCCCAACAGGATCCACAACTTTCTCCAGGTAAAATTCGAGAATAGCAAAGCAAGCAGAACCACAAGTAAAAATTCCGCAAAGAAGAACTTCAACTCTGCCATAGCTGCTATGATCAGCGCAGCGCCACATTTCAAAAAACAGCTTCGCGTATTTTCCTGTCTATTCAAATACAGCGCGAGTGCTTTCGTTACGATGGTAAGCATGAAGATGTTTATATATCCATTAACACCCTCTCCCACGCCAAATATGCCGCCCAGGAAATCCTGTTTAACTCCTAATACAAAGAACTGGAACAATGCTGCCGCAAAATTAACCCAAAATAAGATATCCCAGATTCTGAGATAATCCCTTGCTTCACTTTGATTCAGGAAAACTACACAGGAAAAGAACATAAAATAGAAGCGGAATTCGTTACGCAGTCCCCACAAATAGTATAGTGGAGACTGAAACTGCCCTAAATATAACACGAACGTATACATCAGGAACAAAACAATCCAGATAACCAATTTCCCGCTTCCATCAGTCCATCTCAGTTTTGTGGCGCGATAAAGATAGATAAGCAAGAAAACCCATGCTACATCCATGATATATCTGACTGCACCGGGAAGCCCCAGCAAGCCATTCAGCGCACCCAGCATG
This sequence comes from Faecousia sp., assembly GCA_045606145.1. Taxonomy (GTDB): domain Bacteria; phylum Bacillota; class Clostridia; order Oscillospirales; family Oscillospiraceae; genus Faecousia. The sequence goes on along the minus strand of JAZURG010000101.1, from coordinate 3,373 downwards.
AACGGGAAAAATACCATCATCCATACAAGCCAGCCTGGTTGGGACCGTTTCTTAATTGTAATTGTCATTCGGCTTAACATACATTGTCCCTTCATCTGACTTCGTTGCTGAAGCGTTACAACTATCCCAGTTCCCCGCTCAGTAATTTTGCATAAAACGTATCCTGTCCATTTTTCTGCAACGGAAATGCCTGTTTCCAGGTCAGTTTGAACAGATTCGTATTTTCTTTGATTCTGTTCCATCGGGCTTGATTGAAGGGTTCCCCCAGAATCTTACCCAGCTCATCACAATTAGGGTTGTTAGATTCAATCGCCTGGAAAACTTCCGCAATTCTCGGATCCTTCCGCTGCGCAAAGGCAATCATATAGTCTATCAGCAAATAATCAATCAAATACGTATTGTTCTGCCAATAGTGCAGGAAAAAATCGCAAATCGTGGTGAATATCCAACGATATTCATGCCGACACCCCAGGGAATATCCAGCAAAATAGCCAGACGCAACGGAGCCATGCAAGTAGTCCGGCCTTTTTATTGACCAAACCGGTTCAGAAAAACATTTTTCCACATCTAAGGCAGATACAAAAAATGTAGCATCCAGCCACAAACCGCCATGCTCCGCTAACAATGACAATCTAAGCAAATCAGAGTAGTTAGTCCGGGTAATCGTTCCCCTTTTGAACTTTTCTTCCACCCAACGAGGAATACTGATGTAATTTCTGTAATTTTCTTCCGTTATGATTGTGACCTTATGCCCGCAAGCATTTTTTTGAACTGACTCAATACATTTCCGCACAAGTTCGGGGGCTTTCTCTAGACCCTGCCACCAACACACCCAAATTCTGTCCCGCAATTCCGGGTCATCCTGGGGCAGAGGTCTGTCATAATCGTAAGCCTCCGAAAACTCCGCAAATTCCTTTTCGAAATACTCCAGCATAACTTCATGCTTTTTCTCCAGACGTCTTCTGACCGACGGAGGTTCCTGGAATCCGTTGCGGTTCATGCGCTGGATATCCACTTTTGCCAGCAAGGTTGACATTGCGCCTGCCACGGAAGTAACAGTTGCAATTCTTGCCGTTGCACGCATTTCTTCCAGAGCGCGATGTATGATTCTGTTAATTCCTCTGGAAGCCAGCATTGCGTAACATCTCCCGTTTTTTCAATATTTGGCGCACTCTATTCAACATAAGTGCTGTACCGTATTTCTTCCCTACGATTGCTTCCTGGAAAATTCGCTGCTGAAAGGGAAGGGTGTTGACAGGGTAATCCTTCCAGCAGTTTTGGATCTGAGAACACTGTGAAAAAACCTGAATGTGTTTTTTCTTGAGGGAAAAAGATTCCTTTGACTTATCTACAATGCCTGTATACAGTCTGCAATAGTCGATCGCAGTACGTTTTGCACGCAAGATGCACTCCTCATCGCATTCTGCCTCTGCTAAGTTCATTAATTTTGCAAGAAATTCCCTGAACTGTATTATTTTTTTATCCGAGAACGTTTGCGTAATCGAGGCTTGTTCTTCCTTGCGGTAACAGTAATCCGTATGATCTGTAAAAGCAATCACATTCGCATTCAAATAAGCAGCTAAATTGAAGATAGTGTCTTCCGACAAAATATGCTGAAAACGGAGGTCAAATGTAGCGATCATCTCCATTTTGTAAATAGACATACACACAGACATAGGAAATGCTTCCACACGGCGATCATTTAAACCATGTCCGTAAAGATTCTTTCGAATTCGAAGGATTTCTTCTTTGGACTCCAGAACACTTCCTGATAAAGGGTGTTTCTTTACTTTAACTTGCTTTCCCTCACAATAGTCGCAATGTCCACTCACAACAATATCCGCATTATGCTTCAACGCTGCTTCATACAGCTTTTCAAACATTTCCGGCTGAACCCAATCGTCCGAATCAACAAAACCGACATACTCACCTGTCGCGATACGCATTCCCGCATTCCGCGCAGAGCCAAGACCCGCATTCTTCTGATGGATCACCCGGATGCGGGGATCTGCTTCCGCATATGCATCAGCGATTGCGCCACTTAGGTCCGGAGAGCCATCATCCACCAGAATGACTTCGATAGAATGAAAAGTCTGTGCCAGAATGCTGTCCACACATTGATTCAGGTACTTTTCCACGCCGTAAATCGGGACAATGATGCTGATTTTCGGTTTCATGAATATATCCGCTCCATTTTCTGTGCGTATTCCGCAGCAAAATCAAATTTACATATTCTGCAGTTATCCGTATACCGGGAATCATTCCGGGTCTTTTGCCAAAGCTCGATTATCTTCCTTCGCAGAGCTTCCTGATCACCGCTGACAAACAGTTCTCCCGTTTTTCCCGGCTGAATCAGTTCTGGCATACCGCCGATCTCCGCACCCAAAACCGGAGTTCCGTGAACAATACTTTCTATTACAGAGAAAGGGCAATTTTCATAACACTCAGAGGGAATAACAGAAAATCTGGCTTCCCGGATCAGCTTTTGCAAATCTTCTCCGGTCTGGAAGCCCACATTTTGAATGTTTGGAATTCCCTTCAACAGGTTTTCCAAGGGTCCAGAGCCGGCAAAGACGAAGGGAATCTCAGGTAGTTCTTTCGCTGCCTGGATCAATGTACCGATTCCTTTCTCAATGGAGTACCTGCCAAAATACAACACATAATCCTTCTTTTCTGTTTTAGTCTTCTCACCAGGCTCCGCAAAATTATGTAGCGCCACAGTTTTGGTCGCCAGCATAGGATTAACATCTAGTAATCCTTTCATAAACTCGGAACAACAGACAATGGTATCGATATGCCGGTACACGCCCAACTTCCGCCACAGTATTGCCTCCAGAGCACCAAGTAAGCTCCGGGCATAGGACCCGTGGATACACTTCCCCTTCAGACAGTTAATGGGACTGCCATGAAGGCACTTCTCACATATTTCATGGGTATTGGGGTTCAGACACATATGATTGGGGCAGACCAACTGCGGATCATGGGCAGTATAGATTGTTTTACACTGATTGCCGGACTGCTTTTCCCACTTACGGATTTCCAGAATGATGCTGGGCGTCAGCTGATAGTTAAAATTGTTCAGATGACAGACATCGGGCCGAAAATCATCCAGCACCATACGAAGCTTTCTTCTCGCCTCAGCGGAATAAACAGTCTTTAGGGGATAGCTGATTTTGGAAAGCAGGGAGCCGCCATGAAAGTCCATGCCCGATGTATAGGCACCCACACGGTTTCCCACAGCATTCTCCTCATGCTCCATCCCAAAATACTGCACCTCATGCCCTTGCGCCTGCAGATAGCTGCCTAATTTAAATATGTAGGTTTCCGATCCTCCGTTGGGATAGAGAAACTTGTTGATCATCAATATGTTCAT
>JAZURG010000100.1:0-2419 GCA_045606145.1 Faecousia sp. | reverse complement strand
GCGTTATAAGCAATGTAAAGTGATGCACCAGTACTTTGCAGAAACGATCTATAGGTATTAACTATAGAATATTTTGCGTTCATCATTCCCGGTCTGCATCAGTTGAGGTGATTGCGAAGTGACAGCCTTTCAATCTGTTGGGAGCACTGTAGATATTGAAACGGTTCTCCCGGGAAAAACCCAGAAGCGTAATGTTGGCGCTGCGGGCAGTTTCCACAGCCGCAATAGTGGGAGTGGAACGGGATACGATCATAGGAACACCGATGGCGGCCACCTTTTGGATCATATCCATAGGGATCCGGCCACTGGTAAGGATATACTTATCTTTCAGTGAAACTCCACTGAGCAGTGCCTTTCCCGCCAACTTGTCCATAGCATTGTGGCGGCTGATATCCACGCAGGAGAAGTAAGTGCCGCTGTCGTCGCAAAGGGCGCAGCAATGGGTTCCTGCAGTCGCTTTTTGCAGAGTGGAATTGTCGTAGAATCGCTGCTGATTATTAAGCAGGATCTCCGGGTCAAATACGGCACTGTCACACAGAGGAGTCCGGGACTGAGGCTCGAACTGTGCCAGCTGGACAGAAGCTCTTCCTGCCTCTTCATCCAGCTCCAGGGATATAATGTCATCCAGAGAACGGATATATCCCTGAGTGTAAAGATAACCCACCAGGAGTTCTTTACGCTCACTGGGAGAACAATACAAGATCCTATCTGTTTTTCCAGAAATCTCTACCCTTAGAGCCGTTTCGTGGACCATCAAATCTCGCATAGGGACATATTCTCCCCGGATATAGCGAACAATCTCCAGCTTATCCACCAAAGCTCTGGCTTCTCCTTCCGGTTCCTCTGCAGTGGTGCCTAAATATTTTTCGTATTCGCTACGTGTGTTGATGTTGGTAAACATTTGAAGCTCCTTATCAAAACTGGCAGCCTCATCCTGGGAGATCACGCAGGCCCGGCTTGCGTAAATAAAGCGGAACAGAGAACTGTTTCCGGTTTCCAACCGGTAAACCACCTCATCCAACAGTGCGCGAGAATAAAAGGCGTTGAAAGGCTCAAGCCGATCTTGAAATTTACCGGCACAGATATCTGCTCCGGAATCCAAAAGATTTCTTTTCAGATGGCGAACAAAGTCCAAGTTTACCACTGGCATATCGCAGGCCAGCAGATATACATACTGACTGCGGGCGTGGCTCAATGCCGCATGGACACCGGCCAAAGGCCCTTTGTCTAGGTAGGTATCGCTACACAGTCGGACATCCATTCCTTCATACAGCTGAGGTTTGGCGGTAACGATAAGAATATCAGAAAATTCTTCCTTCAGCGTTCGAATAATGTTTTCCAAAATTCGCCGGTCATCTGCCATCAGGAGTTGTTTATCAAATCCCATCCGGGAGGATTTTCCCCCGGCCAGGATGGCAGCGGTTCCAAACATAGGAAGAACCTCCCGGAACGTTTCCGTTCCGGGATTTCTGTTTGCAGAATCCACAGTTAGATCTTATCGATCCGGGCAGCGCAGACCTTCAGTTCGGGGATCTTTGCAGTGGGATCGACAACAGTGTTGGTCAGCTTGTTAGCGGGGCCGTCAGCAAAGTGGAAAGGCATAAACAGAACGCCTTCCGGTACGATGTCGGTCACTCTTGCCTCGACGATAACACCGCCGCGGCGGGAAGAGACCTGCACGTCCTCGCCGGAAACAATGCCCAGCTTGGCAGCATCGGCGGGGTTCACTTCCACATAGGAACGACCGGCAATGTTCTTGAGGCCCTCAACGCGGCCGGTCATAGTGCTGGTATGATAATGATACAGAATACGGCCGGTGGTGAAGATCATGGGATATTCACTGTCGGGAGTTTCTGCGGAGGGACGGTAGGGAGCGGGTTTAAACAGAGCACGCTCACCACGGCTGAACTTGCCCACATGCAGAATGGGAGTACCGGGATGATCGGTGGTGGGGCAGGGCCACTGCAGACCTTCCTTCTCCAGACGGTCATAGTTCATGCCACCGTAAGAAGGAGTAACAGATGCGATTTCTGCAAAGACTTCCTCAGCGGTGCGGAAGCTGTTGGTATAACCCAGAGCAGCCATCACATCGTTCAGAATCTCGAAGTCAGCCTTGCACTCACCCAGGGGAGAGATAGCCTTGCGGATGCGCTGTACACGACGTTCCGTATTGGTGAAGGTGCCATCCTTCTCAGCAAAGGTGCAGCCAGGCAGGACCACATCGGCAAGTTGAGCGGTTTCGGTCAGGAAGATATCCTGAACAACCAGCAGTTCGCAGGCCTTCAGCGCCTTTTCCACATGGTTCAGGTCGGGATCGGACATCATGGGGTTCTCGCCCATAATGTACAGGCCACGGATCTTGCCTTCTTCCACAGCATTCATGATCTCGGTCACGGTTAGACCGGGCTTGCCGGACAGG
>JAZURG010000099.1:0-3865 GCA_045606145.1 Faecousia sp. | reverse complement strand
CCCATCATTTTCTGCATCATGGCAACGGTCTGATGCATTAGCTGACCATCTGCGCTATGGAGATAAACAGGCACACCGGGGAACTGTTTGACACCGCCATCGTGATCGAAGTGTCCGTGGGTCATCAGAATAATGAGCGGTTTCTGGGTCAGTTCTCTGACGATCTGCGCCAGATTTCCAATGCCACATCCGGTATCAATGAGAGCGGCTTTTTCGGTTCCCTCTACCAGAAAGGCGTTGACCAGTTTGAATTCACTGAGACACCAGGTTTTCGGGGCAAACTCCGTAACTTCGTGTCTGTACATAATCATCACTTCTCCATATTGCCAAGAGCCTTGGCTTCTTTTTCATCGGCCATAGCCTTGACAGTGGCACTGACCTTGCGCATCTCATCATCAGAGATATTGTAAATAAACTTATAGCAGACAAAGGCCAGAACACAGCCGATCGCAGGCCAGACGCCGCCGAAAACCTTCAGTCTTTCCGCAACACCTGCCAACTGACCCATGGAGCCGAGGGTAGCATCGTAACCCAGCATCTCCAGCATCAGAGCAATGATGGAAGTGGAGGCAGATGCGGCAAAGAACACGATGAAGGTAATGGTTGCATACACGGTACCGTCATTGCGGACACCGGTCAGATAGGCCTGATAGTCCACAGCGTCAGAGATCATGGACCACAGCAGCAGGCCGGAGGCAGTGGTAAAGCAGGAAGCACCGATCTGGCAGGCGATCCAGCTCATGGGAGATGCGGGTGCAAATGCATTGATCAGATGGCAGGCAGCAGCACCCAGCATAGGCCAGGTCATCAGATTCTTCTTGCCGAACTTCTTGACCAGAGGCTTCACCAGCAGCATACCCGCAAACATAGGAATCATGGAACCCAGGGAAGACAGGGAGAGCTTGGAGGTGTCCTGGAAATAGACCATGAACACATACTGGTTAGTGGTGCTGACAGGCTGTGTAAACAGCTTGGTGCCCACATAAGCCAGAACAACAGCGATCATGATGCGGTTCTTCAGGAAGGACTTGGCGACCTGCAGGTAGTTGACCTTCTCACCGGAGGCGGAGATGTTGGAGTCGGGAGTGACCAGAACACGCTCCTTCATCAGAGCATGGGCTGCCAGCAAACATACCACACAGAAAGTGCCCAGAATCACGCTCAGGACAACAAAACGGCTGGCGATGGGATCATTGTTGGCATCAAACAGCAGCAGAGGCGCAACGGTAGTGGGCAGCATAGCGCCCAGGAAGGAACCGATGGAACGGAAGTTGGACAGTTCGGTTCTCTGAACCAGATCGGTGGTCATGATGTTGGTCATGGCACCATAGGGAACGTTGATGAAGGTACCGACAATGCCCCAGATGAAGTAAATCACCAGAACCCATGCGATCTTGGCTACATAGGGCATAGCCTGAACATTCATGAACAGGATGATGGTAAAAATCATGTAAGGGAGCGCGAACCATTTCAGGTAGGGCTTCATTTTACCATACTTGGTAGCAGGACGATTGTCAACTGTCTGACCGATAAAAGTATCGTTCAGAGCATCCAGGGCCTTGCAGATGAAGACGATGGAAGCGAAGTGGACAGCCTGGATACCCAGGATGTTGACGCAGAACAGCATCAGATAGGCATTGACGATGGTTTGCAGGCTGTTGAAGCCCAGATCGCCCAGCATATAACCGATTTTGTCCTTCATGCCAAAGGGAGGCGCGTTCTTTACGTTTTTTACATAAGCCTCATTCAGAGTAGCGGGTTTTGCCATATCGATTCTCCTTTTCTAAATAGTATACATCACTGCTGGATTGCAGGATGATACGAGGCTCGACCCGATAGGTAACAGGCAGCGGTTCCTGCTTGATCAGCGAGGAATAGAGTAATTGCGCTGCCTTATAACCAATCTTTTCCGGACGCTTATCGATCACAGCGTCCAGGAGCCGATCCTGGAGAGCCAAAAAGCTTTCTTCAAACAATTCGCTACCGATCACCGCCTGCATTTTGGGCAGCTTGGGCAAAATCCGAAGCATAGACGCAGTATGACGGGCGCAGGTGGAATACACTCCCACCAGATCCGGAATTTGAGACAATCCTTGATAGATTACATCCTGCTGATCCTCCATCAGATTCAGGTGCAGAATCGTGGTATTCAGAGCAGGGTTCAGCTGCCGGATTTGGGTGCAGAACTGTTCCGCGTTGGAGTCCCCCTCTGCCAGAGCCTGAGCGATTACTGCAACTGTACCACCGGTATGAATATACCGGGCTGCGATCTCTCCTGCCAGATTTCCCGCCAGATGGTCATTGACCTCCACGCTGCAGATATCACCCAGTTCTTTGGGCGCACGTTCCAGAAGAACGATCCGGACACCGCTGCCCACCAGCCGGTTGATGATAGTACTGCATTCCGTATTGATCCACAGACCGTAAACCACCACGCCGTCGAACCGGATGGGCCGTTCCTTGTAGATCTGCTTCAGATGGTGGGTCAGTGTCGGAGTCGAATCCGGATAGAACTCGTGGAATACAACGTTAAACTGATTCAGGTCGTCCCGGAACTGCAGATAACCGTCCAGAATCCGTTGTAAAAAGAAACGGTTTCTGGCTTCGTTTCTTGGAAATACCAAAGCGATATGGACAGTTTGTCTGGATGTAGTGGCGGCCGCCAGATTGACGTTGTACCCCTGCTCTTTTGCGATCCGTAAAATACGCTGCTTGACTTCTTCGCTGCAGCCTTCTTTGCCGTTCAGTACCCGATGCACTGAGGTCAGGGAAACACCTGCAAGCTCTGCGATTTGTTTTAAGGTTACTTTTTGACTCATAATTGCACACCTCATTTGAATGCTGGCCAGCGTGAACCTTCTGCGTAATTGCTTACGTAAAAATTTACGTAAAATTTTTTACGAAAAATGTTCCTCAAATTTTGTGTGCAAATTATACAGGAGTTTGCGTCCTTTTGTAAAGTGTGAGTTATGACAAAAATTTCTATTTTTTTCATGCATTATTCACAAAATATACATATTCGTTATTTTTTCAATACAGTCTGTATAAATCATTAGGAGCGGTTCACGACAGGAACCGCTCCTAATGATTCTATAACAAAAGATTTTCACTAGAGTCTATCTGAAAACTTGTATCAGAGCATCGAAAAATACTTCAAAGCATCCCGAATGGCCGCTTCCTTTTCCGGAGGAACCTGGGGTTGGGGTCTTCCGCCAGGGGCTGCAAGGTTATAGTTTTCACCCACATCCAGGCCGCATTTGCGTTTGACCTGAGCAATGTACAGGCTGGATACCTTCAAACCGTGGTGCTTCAGGACATATTCCTTGATTTCCGGATAGGTCGCTTTGGATTCGGCGGCGGTAATATCCAGTTCATCAAGCTCCAAGTCGATCTCTATGATGTCATTCGGTATTTTTCTGGACAGAGTGACAACACTCTCCACATGAGCACACCGTGGGAACAGGTCCGCTGCCATGGCATTTTTCAGGGTATAGCCCCGCTCCTTCAGCAGGGCCACGTCCCTGGCCAGGGTAGCCGGGTCACAGGAAACATAGACGATGCGCCGGGGGGCGAATCGGGCCCGCGCTTCGATGGTGTCGGCATTCAGACCCTTTCGGGGTGGGTCCACCACCACAACGTCGGCCTGGATGCCCTGTTTTTCCAGTTCCAGTGCCGCCTGGCCTGCGTCGCCGCAGAAGAATTCCGCATTCTCAATGCCGTTTCGCTTGGCATTATCCCGGGCATCTTCCACCGCCTGGGGGATGACTTCCACGCCGATGACCTTGCCCGCGGCAGAGGCCTTGGCCAGGGTGATGGTTCCCACGCCACAGTAGAGGTCGAGAACCGTGTTCTCCTTCGTGATTTC
>JAZURG010000098.1:0-4681 GCA_045606145.1 Faecousia sp. | reverse complement strand
CTCAGCCTTTTGCTCCGGCGTCCATACTCGTCTGGTCTGCCCCTTCTTCACTATTACCACCTCCAAATGTATTTTAGCATAAAGAAAAGGTAGACAACATGGTGGTTTTCCATGTGTCTACCTTTATCTTACAACTTCACTTGTGTTGGTGGGTTTGTTGTAGGCTGTCAAAAAACAGAAATTCTGCAACTATACTGTAGGGGCGATTCATGAATCGCCCGCCCACAATTGCGGTGCAATTGTGGGATTTCCGCAGAAAATAAGAGAATAATCGCCGTTGGCGATGTGATTTTGTTCGCAAAATCACCGGGCGCATCGTGATGCGCCCCTACGATATGGACCGACCGATATGCGTCAAAACATACTTCTTTGACACGCTGCAACAAACCCACCAACTTGTGTTGGTGGGTTTGTTGGTCAATACAGGGCGAAAATGACTGTTGCCAGAAATTGCTTCCAAGGGCTGAGCTGGCGAAGCTGCTGGGTGGAGCCTGCGATCCAATCATCAAAAGCCTGCAGCTCTTCACCGGTGAGGGTATGGTGGCTGAACCGGGCTTTTTGGGCCAATGCAAGCAGGGCGCTGTCCGGCTCTTCCTTACGCACACGGCAGTGAAGGACTACCAGCCGCCAGCGCGCCAGCGCCTGCGCGTTTCGTTTGCCCCGGCGGCACTTTTTCTGCCGGAGCATTACCCGCAGCCGCCATTGCCCCACGATAGCGGCAATGGCGCACACAGTTGCGGCGACCCAGATCAGCAGCCGGGAGGGTTTTGAGGGTTTTTCAGCAGTGCCGTTATTGACGGAGGGACCGTCAGCTCCGCCGATAGTGCCGATCTCCCCGGAAGGCTTGGTGGCCGGATCCGGCAGGGTGGTATGTCCGGTGGATGCTTCCGTTTGTAAAGGCACGGTGGTTTCCTGGGTGTTTTCAGTGGGTTCTGTGAATTGGGGGGCTGTCGCCGTTTCGGTGGGAGCGGTGGTTTCTGTGCCCATTGTCTCCAAAAGACCGTTTCCGGGGGTAGGTTCCAGGGGAACCCAACCGATACCGTCGATGTAGCATTCCACCCAGGCATGGGCATTGTGCCGCTGTACCTCGACAGACCGGCCCGCCTGTGCCGATACCAGATAACCGGTCACATACCGGCAGGGAATGCCCGCGGCCCGAAGCAGCACCGTTGCGGCAGAGGCAAAATGAATGCAGTAGCCGGTATCGCTCTCTTCCAGAAACCACAGGGCAAAATCCGTTTCCCCGGAGGGCATTTTGGGAGTTTCCAGGTCGTAGCCGGCACTGGAGGACACATGCCGGACGATTGCCTTGGCTTGGTTCCACCTGTCGGCTGCGTCGGCGGTTTGCAGTTGGGGCAGCTCCCGTGACAGATATTCCATGGCCTTTCGGCGGGTGGCATTCGGAAGCTGTGTATAAGCGCTGAGTGCTTCCGTGGAAGTCATTTGCAGATTTTCGGCGTTCGGCAGCTCCCGGTATTGTACGCTATAGCTGCGCCAACCCTCCTGATTGGCAACCTGGCCATCCCGCTCGGGGTAGAAAAGCTGCGCATTGCCAATGCCGCAGGCACCGTAAGGCAAATACAGCACATCATGTACGGCACGGGTTGTGATGGTTACCGAGTGGACAGCCGTCTGGGGCAGAGGAATGGCAGGGGTGGCCGCCGCGCAATCCCACCAGGTGCCGTGATAGGTGTCATAGGCGGCACCTTTCAGATATAGATTTCCGGATTGGTCGGCAGTAACATCCATCACCACGCCCTGCTGCTTCCCTTTGGGGCCGACAGTGGACAGGTTTACCCAACTGCCCTCTTGCTGAACAGGGGGCGCAGGTGGGGTTTGCGTATGTTCGGTGAATAGCTCCTGAATATAGTTGAGGAAAAGATCCACCGGCTTGAAGGAGGAATAGGTCTTCTGGGGGAGGAACAGGAAGAGCGCCAGCAAAGCCGCCGCTGCCGGCAGCGCCAGCAGCTTGATCAGCGCGATGTCCTGCTGGTGCTTTCTTGTCAAGCGGGTCATCAGCAGAAGCAGAACGCACAGAAGCTGGATAAAAAGACAGGCGGCGGAAGGCGGGGTGTCCACCAACACCATACAGGGGATTACCGGCGCGCTGATGAGAAACGCGGTGAGCCAAATGCCCTTGCACCGAAGAAAGCTCCAGCAGATACCCAGGGCGGTCAGAATGCCCAGGGCGCACAGTACCGGCTGTGCCATGTTTGCGGAAAGGGGGTTGTTGCTCCAGCGGATCACACCCCAGCCGTAGCCCATATCGTACAGGCGGGAGATGTGATGCAAAAATGCTTCCAGACTCACATTCAGGCTGCCTTTTTGCCATGACCACAGGCCGGCAAGCAGGAATCCGGCCACTGCCACGCCCAGCAGCTTGCGGCCTGCCAAGGCGGCGGTGACCAGCGCGGTGATAAAGCAGAAAACAGCAACGGTCAGAAGGGATATGCCCTCAAAGCGCAAGCCGGTGACGATACAGCCTATCCCGCCAAAGCTGCCGAGAAAGCCCAGAAGAAATCCGGCCAGACGGGCCGCTTTTTTGTTAGATCGCATGGTCGCCACCTCCTATATGATGACGCCAGATAGCTTTGGGATAAACAGGGGTAACCCCTTCCTGCGCATGGGGAAGCTGCAGCAGGGCATCCAGTGCGTTCAGCGCTTCCTGCTCGTTGGAAACGCTGTGAATGGACATGCCTTTTCCGGTATAGCAGAAAATTCTGTGCCGGATGCCGTTTTCAATGAGAAAGGTACTCATGCCAAGAAGCTGACCCAGTTTCCGGTCCAACTGTTCCGGCTGGCCGGAAAGGATCATAGTCAGAAGGGCCGCGTCCTGCTGGGCCTCCATAGGCTCCCGGATGATCAGCGTTCCCGTCTTGGCGGACAGCTTCCAATGGATCTGCTGCAGATTATCACCGGGGCGGTAAAGGCGCATTTCGTGATTTTCAGAATTGCCGCCGCCGGGTTTTGGACGGGTGATGCCGCAAAGATACCGGCTCATATCCGGCAATTCTCCGGGGGACAGGGGAACCGGGCGCACCAGAACCAGCCGGTCTTCGTTAACACGCACCGGCAGGCGAAACAATCCCAGATAGTCGCAGATCCATAAGCGCCGGCACTGCAGCCGAAAAGCACCGCAATGGGTGGTGGGAAGAGAAGTGCCGGGGCTGATCCGTTTTGCCTTCCCCGTGGCGCTGATGTACAGCCGCATCCTGCCGCTGATCAGAGCAACAGGAAACCGGCACCGGATATTGTAGAATGCCCGCAGGGGTGTGCCTGCGGTTATATGGTCGGGACACCGAAGGGTGATTTTGCAGCTTACCATGGCAGGCAGGCTGAGCACCAGCGACAACCACGGCAAAAATACTGCCGCGGCCAGCAACAGGCCGCTGAGCCACGCACGGTTGGCCCAGTAGAAAAACAGGCAGGCTGCCAGCGCCGTGCAATAAACAATCCGCCGCTGGGTCATATCAACGCAGTTTCGGGGCATCTACCCCGTCGATGATCTGTTTCAGTACCTGTTCGGAAGAAAGTCCCTTGGCTTCCGCCCGCTGGGACAGCAGCAGACGGTGGGAAACAACGTGAGAAAAAACCTCCTGCACGTCCTTCGGCACCACATAGTCCCTGCCCCGAAGCTGGGCAACGGCCTTGGCCATGGCGGTGACGGCCAGAGTCGCCCGGGGACTGGCACCACGGGAAATATCCTCATGCTGCCGGGTGGCATTGATCAGTTCTACGATATATTTTACCACATCGGTGCTGACATGGGTATGGGCCACCGTTTCCTGCAGCAGCGCCACATCCGTGGGAGCAAGGAGCTGTGTCAGATTTTGGAGCGGATCCTGTCCCTGCCGGTTCAGGACCATGGCCATTTCATCCTTGGGGTTGGGATATCCCAGAGAAAGCCGCACCATAAACCGGTCCATCTGGCTGTCGGGCAGAAGCTGTGTGCCGGCGGCGCCGGTGGGATTTTGCGTGGCAATGACAACAAACGGCTCCGGGAGCCTGTGGCTCACACCGTCCACCGTTACCTGCCCTTCCTCCATGGCTTCCAGAAGGGCGGATTGGGTACGGGAGGTTGCCCGGTTCAGCTCATCAGCCAGAAAAAGGTTACACAAAACGGCACCGGGCTGGTAGGTCATTTTGCCCGTGGCCTGATTCAAAATGGAATAACCGGTCACATCCGACGGCAGAACGTCCGGTGTGAACTGTACACGGTTGTAAGAAAGACCCAGGGTACGGGAAAAGGCCAGAGCCATGGTGGTTTTGCCCACACCGGGGATATCCTCCAGCAAAATATGACCCTTTGCCATAATGGCCGCCAGTACCCACAGCAGGGTTTTGTCCTTGCCCACTACCACACGGCGCACCTGGGAGATGACTTTTTGGGCCTGGGTCACCACCTGAGATTCTTTGGATTGCATATTCCCGACTCCTTGCCTTTCAATATTTTATAATTATACTACAAGTAAAGGGGTATTGCAAGTTTCAGTCCCGGAGCAAATCTTAAGAATTCTTCAAGCGGGAGAGAAAGATAAAGGATCGTTTATGCGGCGAGCCGCCGCTCCCATTTCGCACCAAGACCTTTGCGAATCGTTACTTCCCTGCCCCACCCGGTTCGTTACTGCTATTGTAAATAATCGTTTATCTGAGCAGCAGCCTAAAACGCATGTCATTCTGA
>JAZURG010000097.1:0-3107 GCA_045606145.1 Faecousia sp. | reverse complement strand
GTGCTGCCGATTTTCCGGATGGAGCTGCCCTCAAAGAAGGGATGTTTTTCAAATGATGTGCCCTTTACGTGGCTGGGCATAATATGGCATGGATCTGTCTTGATGGTCAGCATATCATCCGCCAGTTCCACATGGATCGCGCCCATGATGCCATCCTTGCAGGACTTGATTTCTTCAACGGACCTACCAAACATCTTGCTTTCAACTCTGTAGAAAATACCTTCTAGTAGTCGGCTATATTCATGGAAAGGATACCATGTGCCGTAATACAGTCGGATCACACCGTCATCATTGATCACCGCTGGGTCAAAAGTGACATATTTCAGCATAGGACTACCGTCGGGATTTCGGACGTAACCGTAGTATTCATACTTTCCGTCCGGGGTATCGCAGACAGCCACACTGATTTGCTTGCCGTAGCCACCTGCACCCTTTTCTCCGGACATACAGTAGTAGAGATAGAATCTGCCGTCATTGCCTTGCACCACATCCGGAGCGTACATATATTTCAGCTTGTCGCTGTATTGGGGATCCTGCTTTGCGGAGTAGGAAATACCCTTGCAGCTCCACTTATCCAGATCATCCACCGGAGCAGACCAGAACTCATAGTCCAGCATACAGTAGGTGTCGCCGCCCTCTTTGTCGTGGGAACCGAACAGATACACCCGGTCACCAAATACATGGGGTTCGCCGTCCGCAATATAGGTATCCAGAGGTAAGAAAGGATTTGGCATTTATCTCACATCACTTTCATTCGTAAGTAACTTCGTCCAGGTCAACACCCTTGGTTTCCTTGACCTTGAAGATCAGAAGCAGAACACCAACGAATGCAAAGGGCATGACTGCCGTCATATAACCGAAGCCAATTCGGTCAAACAGAAGCACGGCAAAAATAGGAACTACCTGACCAAGACCGCTGCCCATCATAGTGATCAGACCAACAGCGCCCAGAACAGAACCACGGTTGTAGGTAGGAGCGGACTCTGCAACCATCATGGAAACATAGTCCAGAGTGATCCACCAGCAACCCAGGTACAGGCCATAGAACACACCCACCAGGTAGGGGGATACTCCCAGCCATGCAGACACATTGAAGCCAACGAAACCACCCACAGCAAGCGCACCGCAGACACTGACGATGGTCTTTCTGCCCAATTTGTCGCCCACAAAGCCTGCGCCAACGATCAGAGCGGCATACAGGAAGGGATAAATCAGCAGCGCATCATTAACCGCCTCGGGAGTCATACCAAAATCTGTCATAATAGATTCGGAGAAACCGGAGATGGTGGTGCTGCCCAACGCAAACGCGGTACTGACGATAGCCAGCCAGAACAGCTGCTTGTTCTTAAAGAGGTGACCCAGAGCATGGAACACACCGGTCTTCTGCTGTTTCGCTGCTTTTTTCTGAGCCTTCTTCTCCTCTTTGGAAAGCTTCTTGATTTCGGGATGGCGCACTTCATAGGGTTCTTCCAGATAAGCAATCCTCTGATCCAGGAAGGTCTGGGACTCCCGGGTAACCACCAGAGAGAAAACGGACACAGCGATGGCAATGATCGCAGGCAGAAAATAGACACCTCTCCACAGGCTGATATCATCGCCCATCACAGAGCTTCGCAGCAGCGGGATCAAGACCACGCCAAGGGTGCTGATGCCCTTGATCAGACCGTAAATGGTTGCTCTTCTTTCCTTGGGAACGATTTCGTACAGGTAAACGATCTGCATGTCGTGCTGCACAAAGAACACCGTCATACCATAACCGATAAAATAGACGATCATGTTGGGAGACCACCAGGCCAGCGCCATGCCGATACCCATACCCAGGGTGTTCATAACCAGGAAGGGCTTTCTGCCGATCTTATCAGCCAGTGCCTTGTAGAAAGGAACCAGTGCCATAAGTGCATAGGAGAATGTGGTAGCAGTGCTGAACATAGCCATCGCTTCATTATAGGGAACATTCAGCGGTTTTACAAAGAATTCCGTAACCACACTGGACTGGATCTGCACACCAATGGCAGAGCTGATCTCGTCCGTTACGCTGGCAAAAAACAGTGCGATCAATGTCAGCAGCAATCCGTACTTCAGCGCCTTTTGATTCTTCTGGCTTCTTCTTTTGGTAAGTTCTTTCAGGTCTCGTGCATCAATTTGCTCTCGTGTTTTCATATCCGCATCTCCTTTATATTTTCCATACATTGCTGGAGAAAATGACGTTGAGTACATTGGCCGCTGTGATTTCCAAATCGGAACGCTGAATCGTCCCGTTTTTCAGGGCTTCCTGCAACTCTTTCTTTGCCTTGGGATGGCCGGGCATGATCAGATCATTACCGGCCTTGATGCAGGCGGTATGCTCTCCGGAATTCTTCTCGCTGGCAGTCCAGTCGGTCATGACCAGACCATCGTAGCCCCATTCGTTACGCAAAACCTTCATGCACAAATCGTAGCTGGCGAAGGTATGGACTCCGTTGACCAGGTTGTAGGAGGTCATCACCGCCCAGGGTTTTGCCTTCCGGACAGCAATTTCAAAACCTCGCAGGTAGATTTCACGCAGGGCTCGCTCCGGTACATTCTCGGAAACGGTCTCCCGCTTGTCCTCCTGGTTATTGCAGCAGAAGTGCTTGATGGTGACACCCAGTCCCTTATGGCTCTGGACACCCTTGGTTATTGCCGCAGCCATGATGCCAGACACATAAGGATCTTCGGAATAATACTCAAAGTTTCTGCCGCAGAGGGGATTTCTGTGGATGTTCAGTGCGGGAGTGAGCCATACGGCAAGTCCGTTTTCCTTACATTCGAGGGCGCCTGCTTTTCCTATCTCGTACATAATGTCTGTGTTCCAGCTGCAGGCTATGAGGGTTGCGCAGGGGAAAGCGGTTGTAGCGATATCGACCTGCGGCATAATTCGCACGCCCGCAGGTCCGTCCGCCGTCATAAAGGCGGGGATGCCGAGCCTTTCAATCCCGCCCATTCCGTAGGTGTTGGCAACGCCGCGGTTTTTAATTCCGCTAACCATAGAGATAAGCTCGTCGTCGGTCATCTGCGCCATAAACTCGTCAAGAGTAATCTTGCCCTCGGCAACCTCTTTAAATTGCGCAGGCTTTTCCCTCTCAAGT
>JAZURG010000096.1:0-3524 GCA_045606145.1 Faecousia sp. | reverse complement strand
TAGCTGCCGGAGAATTTACCGATCCGGGGATCGATATGGGGTTGAATCTTGATCTTGGCAAATCCGGGTTCCATAGGCTGGATACCCAGAATGTACTGATAGTAGAACTTGCCCACGGAGCCAAAGGAATAATGGTTGAAGGACACCATATTGTCACCCGACATCTTGGTCTCGTTCACAGTACCGTCTTCCCGCAGTGCATCCCAGCGCTCCCAGGTGGTGGTGGCACCGGCTTTGACCTGATACATCCAACCACTGCAGCGCTCGTCCAGCAGCAGATCGAAGGCCAGTTTTTTATCACCATTTTCACACAGCAGGGGCAGGATATGCTCCGTCGCAAAGAATCCGGTCTGCATACCGTCCTTCTTCAGCAGCTGCACCAATTGGGTATAGACCTTATCCCACAGTTCGCCTTTAGGAATGACCATTTGCAGGGCCATAATGTAAGCGCCCTGATAGTCATCCTTCATGGTACCATCCTTTTTGACAAATGCTTTGAGGTAGGCATTTCGGGTCTTCTCCAGCTGCGCTTCATAACGCTCAGCATCTTCCTTCTTACCAAGCAGATTCGCTGCCCAGACCATAATCCGCAGGTCATTGACGATGAAAGCATTGGACACCGGGCCATTGTGCATAGCCATGAATTTTACATCCCGGCCCGTTGCCAGCCAGTCGCCCAGGCTGGGCGCAATCCATAGATCCTTTTTTCCGAAGAATCCGCCCATTTTCCGGATCTCACAATCCACAAAGGTCTTCATGCAGTCGTAGTATTCCCGGACAAAGCGGTCTGTGCCATAGTGGTGGTACAGCATCTCCGGAACGATGCAGATGCAGTTGCCCCAACCCAGCATACTCATGAAGCCGATTCCGGCTTTGCCCTGGGCAGGAATCGTGGGACCAACGTAGCCCTCGGTGTTATCCATCTGGGAATAACGGATATCCTTCAGGAATTTATCCCAAAAGCTTTGCGTATCGAAGTTATAGGCACCGGTATGGGCGAAGACTTGTCCGTCGCCGGTGTAGCCCATCCGCTCATCCCGCTGGGGGCAGTCAGTGGGAACTTCCACATAGTTGGATTTCTGTCCCCAGACCTGATTGCGGTAGAGTTGGTCTGTCAAGGGGTTCTCGCAGGTAAAGTGGCCGGTGCGCTCCATGTCGGAATAGATAGCATAGGCGGTCAGCAGGCCTTCCTCATAGGGAACGCCGGTCAGTTCAACATACCGGAAGCCCATGTAAGTAAACCGGGGGCGGTAAATACCTGCTCCTTTGTGATAGACGATCTCCGCTTTCGCTTTGCGGAGATTGGTGGTGTAGAGGCTTCCGTCGGCGTTCAGAATCTCACCGTGGCGCAGTTTCAGACAATCGCCCTTCATCTTTACAGGATTGATACAGATAATTCCCGCAAAGTTCTGCCCAAAGTCGAGGATGGTGGTATCACCCCGAACCGTTACGGACCGCACGGGCATTTCTTCCCGGATACGGACAGCGCAGGTAGTGCGGCCCAGATGCTCCGGCAGGGATGCGGCGGCACGGATGGGCTTGCCGATGGGTGCAAGGATTCCTCCCCGGTACACTTCACCGTCGTAGAATCCGGCATATTTCCAGAGGCTTTCCAACTCCAATACGGATTCATCAGCAGAGGTGTACACCTTCTCCCCTTCCAGAACCCAGGTAACCGCGGATTGTTCGCCATAGATCTGCACCTTATTGTCGAAGGTGAATCGGCCGCAGTACCAGCCCTGGGCCAGGTAGACACGAAGGGTGTGTTCTCCTGGTGCAAGGTAGTTCAAATCATAGACCTGATAATAAAGATCCTTGGGGTAATAGGTGTATCCGGGAGCGAACAGCTGATCCCCCAGCTTGACCCCATCCACCTCCGCCTCGTAAATACCTAAGGCGGTGATGGTAAGTGTTGCGTTCCCAGTCACTCTGAAGGGTTGCTCAAATACAGCGACTGCACCTTCCCGGTAGGGTAAGGAACTGCTGATAAGACTATTGCGCAGAAGTTCCATAGGAAACCTCCTTAAAAATGTTGATTCAAAAATTCCGCACTGCGCTGCAGACTCTTCACCGGGTCGCCGTCGATCCAGTTACGGTGACTTTCCAGAATCACGGCATCAATGCCGTTTTTCTTTGCCTGCTGTGCCATAGCTGCAAGCCCCATGGTGCCGTAGCCCAGTTCCATGGAATCCATCTTGTAGATGGGAGTAAATCCAGCCTTTCGGCAGCCCCGGTCATTGATGTGCCACAGTTTCATGCGGCTGCCGAGTCTCTCCATTTCCCGCAAAGGATCACGACCTGCATCGGCGCACCAGTAGCTGTCAAACTCGAAATTCAAAAATGCTTCGTCCGTTTCCTTCTGCAAAAGATGGTATGCGGAAAGTCCCGGCTCTACCTGTAAAAACTCTGCGTTGTGGTTATGATACAAAAGAGCGATGCCGCTTTTGGCAAGCGCTTCACCTGCCCGGTTAAGCTTTTCAGCAAGGGAACGCACATTCTCTTTCTTTGTATAATCAAACCGATACATGCCCGTGATCACCAGCTTGTCTGTACCAAAGGTGTTACATTGGGCAATGGCCGCTTCCGGGTCCTTTTCGACGGTATCCAAGTAACAGTGGATTGCAGGAACTGCCATCCCACTTTCCCGGATAATGCGGGGCCAATCCAGCTTGCCGCCGTTTCCCACAGGCATACCTGCCGCTTTGGTCAGCAGCTTGACCACAAAGGGGGTGGGATGGATCATGAAGTCACAAAGCTCAATTCCGGTGTAACCGGCGGCTTTCATGGCCTGCAGGGTCGCCACTGCCTGAGGCTCATTATTAAGTACAGTTCCAAGCTGGAACTGCTGCACTGCTTTTATCATATCGTTACCTAAAGTTGAGGGCAGCAGCATACCTTGCTGCTGCCCTATTGTTTACTTAACTTCTGCGTCTGCCGCGATCTTTGCTTCGATTTCGGGCATCTGCTTGTTCAGCTTGCTCAGCAGGAATGCGGAAACTGCCAGCAGGATCATCAGCACCATGGGGATCAGGCTATACAGCAGACGGATCATGGTGATGGCGCTTTCGGGCTGAGCAACGATTGCATCACCCTCAGATGCCACATATCCTGCGGCAGTCAGGGCGAAGCCCAGCAGCCAGCCGCCGAAGCCCTGTCCCAGCTGGGTACCAAAGCCGTTAAAGAGCGCACCGATGGATGCATCCATTCTGGGCAGGCCCAGATACTGGTTGTAAGTACACAGATCCATCTGCACCATATTGCCCAGATAAGAAACAGGCAGCATGGCGAAAGCAGTAATGATGGAGCCGATGATCAGCATGGTCATGGAAGCGCCTGCAAAGTAGTTGACGATGTAACCCAGGCAGGAGAACACCGCACCCAGGGCAATGATCTGAGATGCACTGAGTTTTTTCATAATCAGAGGGAACAGGAACATGGTGGGCAGCAGCACGAAGCTCATAATGCTCAGCAGGCCTGCAGCACCCACATCGCCCACGATGTACTTAAAGTAATAGGACAGAGCA
>JAZURG010000095.1:0-18391 GCA_045606145.1 Faecousia sp. | reverse complement strand
GGTCAAGGGGCGCTACGAGCAAAAGCGCCCCCTTGACAATCCCCCGCCGCCAGTAAGATGGCTCGTATGGGAATTCGTACACCGAAACCTGGAAGCATATACCGTACAACCTATGTTCAGTACATAACATACTGCACTTCTGTTTCCATCTCCTTGGGTTTTGTATTCTTTCCCACTGCCATAAACCCAATTACAACAGAAGACCTATGCCGCACCATCGTAAGTGCGCGCGGGAGGGGTACATAGGGGAGGGACGGCTTTGCATGCGGGAGCAATGAACTCAGTTCCTCCCCTATGCCGACTTCTTTGGTTACTTTCTTGTTCGGCGACAAGAAAGTAACACCACCTCATATACGCTGTGCGGTTGAGATTCTTAAATCTATACTTTTTTGACAAACTGAGGGCGCGTTAATAAACGCGCCCTATCCTTTATTCTGCTGCCGTGTAGGTAACCTGTTCCATAGTCATATTGGAGAAGTGGGTAAACGGCTTGTAATAACCCTCTTCCATCAGCGTGCTGCCTTTCACGGTTTCGCCTCCGTCGATACGGTAGGTCTTGGCCGGATCCAACTGGGGATACAGGAACATGCCCTTTTGCATCACATGGCGGATATAGATCTGGGTGACCACCTTACTCAAATCCCGGTTGCGGAACTCCAGAATAAACAAAGATTCCGTGTCCACCGTGATCCGGCATTCTGCCGTTGTCCAGAAATCCCGCTCCTGTTTAAATTGAGCAATGTGCTTTTTCAACTCTTCAAAATGCAGCTTGGAGAGCGCTGACAGGTCGCAGCTAAAGCCCAGAGGTCCTCCGGATAGGAAGCCTTTCAAATGGGACATCTGAACACCCTCGATCTGCTGCCATACCGCGTCACTGGTGGAAATGATGTGATTATGTGGTTCGCCCCCAGCATTCACCAGGACATTTTTGACAGACTCGATGACCGTCCAGCGGTCAAAGACCTGAGGCGGCAGCCGCAGAACCGCATCCTTGAACAGACGCATGCCCTCATGGGCGCCCTGACAATCGGAATGCCAGAAGCTGTCAAATTCCTTGCAATTGGCAAGGTGCATCCGCATACCGCCGGATGCGCAGTTGTCAATATACAGATTGGGATAGCGCTGGCGCAGACGCTTGATATAGATGTTATAGCCCTTGAAATACTCCGTAAAGGCCGTATTGGATGCATCGTAGAACAGATCGCTGTTAAAGTCAAACTTGATATATTCTACACCGTATTTGTCGACGACACCACAGGTAACATCAAAAATGTAATTCCGTGCCTCTTCATCCGCATAATTCAGAAAATAGCTGTCGTCATGGGAAGGCAAGTAATATTTTTTATAATGATCCAGCACATCCGAGCCGTCCACTGCACGCTCGGTTTCCAGCCACAGGCCAAATTTCATGCCGTGTTTGCGGACGGACTCCGCCACTTCGATCATGTTACCCTTGTAGCCGAAAGTCAAGCTCTCCACCCAATCACCAATGCCGCTGGCCCAATGGGTCTTCTTTCCAAACCAGCCGGCATCAATAACGAAATACTCCGCACCCAATTCCGCAGCCAGAGGGATCTGGGAAAGGGTATTTTCCAAGGAAAGCTTGTCAAACTTGTACAGCCATGTATCGTACATGACCGGCACGCTTCTTTTCCGGTAATTGTCTGTGCAGTAGCGGTGCAGCTTGTAGCAATCCATATCCAGTCTGCTGGTAAATTCATAGTAAATGATTTCGGGCAGCTCTATTTTTTCGCCCGGTGCCATTTTCAGCGCCAGATTGGGGGCATCAATACCCATCTCCACCTGAATATAACTCTTTCCGCCGGGAATGGGATTGCAGGAAACGCGCATCTCCCATGTAGATTCCGGCAGAAGATGGAACGCGATCCCCCGGTTTGTCTGGTTGTTCCAGAGGGCAACAAAGGGGTTGGCGCTGAGGGCTGTACGAACACTGGGAGAACCCACCGCCACCTGTGTAACCAAGCTCTGCCACTTACCGCGGCTTTCGTTCATCCAGCCGTTGTACTGGGTATAGACCTCATAATCGCCGCCTTCCAGAACAAAACGTGACTTCAGGCAATGAAGGGTAATATTCTTTTCCGATGTATTGCGGAAGGTATCCCGGCGGGTATATACACCGTCGGCGTTTTTCCGCAGTTCCTGACTAAGCTCATAGCCGTCGCCCTTCAACGTACATGTGTCCCGGGAAAATACGCCCTGCATCTGTCCGAAATCACCGCAGCAATACCATAGATTTTCCGCCTGGGATTTATCGAAAACTTTCATAGCCGCACCTCCAGCTTTTGTTTCTTACATTCTAGCATATCCTCGCCGCAGATGGTAGTTTTTTTGTATAAATAATCTGCGAAAACATCCAGACCTTGGATGTTTTGTTGCTTTTCTTCAAAGGCTTTGCTATGATAATCCAAAGGGAGGTGAGAACATGAATATTCAAATCGATCGGCAAACACTTTTGCCGCTGGTCAAGGCTTTCTACGAGCTTACCGGAATGAAGATGGCCATATATGATAGCGACTTTTGTGAAGTACTGACCTATCCGGAAGATTCCTGCCCTTTCTGTAAAGAAATCTGGCACTGCTGCGGGAGAAATATCTGTGACCGGTACACCGCCGCTATGTGTAAAAAATGTCAGGAAAGCAAGAAAACCATTGTCTATACCTGCCACGCTGGTTTGACCGAGGTGGTCTCCCCCCTTACGGAAAACGGGACCGTATTCGGGTACGCTGTTTGCGGTCAGGTCACTACACAGCCGGACAAAAATGTGTTGCTTAGCCACTGCAGCGGTCTGGATATCCCATCCGCAAAAATGCGGATACTTTTGAACGATGTGAAATACCTGTCTCATGCACAAATCGAAGCTACCTTGCAAATTATCAACGCACTTGTTTCTTACATCATCCTGCAAAAAATGGTCTACATATCTGAAAAACCGACAGGTCTGCAAATCGCCGAATACATTGGAGAAAATATATCAGCGGATTTGTCCGTTTCCGCACTGTGCCACAGATTTGCCATGTCCCGATCTCAGCTCTATCTGGTAACACAGACATATATGCCCCAGGGTGTGGCAAAGTATGTCAAAAAATGCCGCATTGACGCTGCAGCTGCCGCAATTACCGCCAACCCCGGAAAACCGTTGTGGGTAATTGCACAGGAATGCGGCTTTGACAATTATGAATACTTTTTGCGGATATTTAAAAAAGAAACCGGTGTATTCCGAAAAATGAAAGGTATAGGGAAATAAGTATGCATTACTTACTTCTGTTTTTCTCTGTGACTTTGGACACGCTGAAAAATACATATTATAACTACTTCGGTAAAAATATGTTGAACGGACACAGGGATACCCTGCGTTTTAATGCCATCAACTGTGTCGGCGCGGTGATCTACTTTCTTTGCCGCGGTGGCAGCTTCAGCATTTCCGGCTACTCCTTTTGCATGGCACTGATCTTCAGTGTCGTTACCGTAGCAGCCCAATATTTTCAGTTGCTTTCCATGGCCCTTGGCTCCATGGCCTACAGCACACTGTTCACCTACCTGAGTGTGCTGATCTCTGCTCTTTTCAGTGTATTTTATTACGCGCAGCCGGTTTCTGTTTTGCAAGTGGTTGGATTTATCTTGATGGTAGTCAGCTTTTTCCTCAGCTGCGACCTTCGTGACAGGGCCAACTTAAATCTAAAGTGGCTGGCCGCGGCACTTGGCAGTTTTGTGAGCTGGGGTCTGGTGGGTATATGTCAGCAGCTGCATCAGAATTCCGCATACGCATCGGAATTGAGCGGTTTTCTGCTGTGGACCTTCCTGTTCTCCGGAATTCTGTTTGGTATTCTCTTCCTGTTTACCAAAAAGGATCGCGCTACCGCCACATCCCGGGGCTTCCTGCCGTTGGTCCTGATGGTACTGACCGGTGCGGCCATCGGTGTCATCAATGAAATCAATCTGTACCTAAGCGGTGCAATGCCGGGCATCATCTTCTTCCCTATCGTTAATGGCGGTGTGATCATTCTTACCACACTGACCGCAGTCTTCCTCTTCCGGGAAAAGCTTTCAAAAACGCAGCTCATCGGCCTCATTGCCGGCATGATTGCCGTCTTATGTCTTGGAATGTGATAAATCTGCCAACCCGGAAAAAGGTTGGCAGATTTACTGCACTTTGGTTGTGCTGCAGCACATCGTTTCAAACTTTTTCCCCGGCAGCTATTGTGCTTCCGGGTATTTTTTGTTATAATATTGAGAAAAGTTATAAAATGGATGTGTATTGCTTTGAAGTACGGAATCTGGAATGTATCACAGCCGGGAGCGGAAGCGGTCAACGCTCTGGCTGGTTGCGGCTATAAACCTTTGACCGCAATGGTCCTGGCATCAAGGGGCATCGCCGACGAAAAAGCCGCCCGGGACTATTTGTCATGCGACACTGCACCGGCAGATCCCTTTTTGATGAAGGACATGGATCTGGCTGTGGGCCGTGTGGCGCTTGCAATCGCAAACGATGAAACCATCGCTGTTTTTGGTGACTACGATGTGGACGGCATTACCGCCACCTGTCTGCTGACGGATTTTCTGCGCAGCTGCGGTGCCCGGTGCATTTCCTACATCCCCGGGCGTCTGGAAGAAGGCTACGGTCTGAATCCCATGGCCATTCACCAGCTCCATGCAGACGGTGTCAGTTTGATCATTACCGTTGACTGCGGTATCACCGCGGTGGACGAAGCTTTGCTGTGTAAAGAACTGGGGATTGATCTGGTCATTACCGACCACCATGAATGCAAAGAAGAGCTTCCCCAAGCCATTGCTGTGGTGGATCCCCACCGCCCCGATGACCGTTACCCCCATAAAATTCTCTCCGGTGTCGGTGTTGCCTTCAAGCTGGCCGCTGCGTTGGGCGGGTGCCAGGAGGATGTGCTGGATGCCTATGCGGATATGGTCTGTCTGGGTACCGTTGCCGATGTAATGCTGCTGCAAGGAGAAAACCGCGTATTTGTAGACCGTGGTCTGCAATCCCTGCAGCATAATCCCCGGCTGGGTCTTGCTGCGCTGATGGCAGAATGCGGCTGTGAAGCTTCCACTCTCAGCGCATCCTCTATCGGTTTTATGCTGGCACCCCGGATCAATGCCGCGGGCCGCATGGGTAAGATCGATCTGGCTGTGAATCTGCTTTTGACCGATGATCCGGAAGAAGCGGTGAATCTTGCCAAGGCATTGTGTGATTTGAATCGCCAACGGCAGGGCGTGGAATCCGAGATCTATGACCAGGCGATTTCCATGCTTCCCGAAGGGATCGCTCCCGAAGCCATCGTTCTGGCGGATGACCGTTGGCATCAGGGTGTTGTGGGTATCGTGGCCAGCCGTATCGCGGAAGAATACTGCTGTCCCACCTTCCTGATCTGTCTGGATGGTGAGCATGGCAAAGCCAGCTCCCGCAGCTACGGTGGATTTAATCTGTTCGCCGCCCTGACCGACCTTGCCCCGCTGCTGGAAAGCTACGGCGGTCACGAGCTTGCTGCCGGTTTTACCATTTCCCGGCAGAACATTGATGCTTTCCGTGATGCGGTCTGCACCCTGGCATCCCAATACTACAGTGAGGATACGCCCCGTACCTGTCTGGATATCGATTGCGCTATCCCCCCTGAAATGCTTACACTGCCCAACATTGAAGCGCTGGACGCGCTGGAACCCTGCGGAAACGGCTGCCCCAAGCCGGTGCTGATGATGGAAAATCTGACCATTGACCGGCTGCAGAGTGTTGGTAACGGCAAACATCTGCGGCTGCGGCTGCGCCGGGGTCGCCATACCATCAACGCTATTTACTTTTCTATGACAGCGCAAGCCGCCTCTATTGCCCAGGGAGACCTGGTGGATGTGGCATTTATTCCCCAGATCAACGAATTCCGGGAAGAGCGCTCTGTACAAATGAACCTTATGGATATCCGCCCTGCATGCCAGGCGGCCTGCAGCCCGGATCTGGGCGGCTATAAGACCCTCCATAACGGCGCACTGCAGCCGGAAGCAGCGCAAAAGCTCCTGCCCGATCGTGCAACGCTTGCCACGGTCTGGCGTTACCTTGCGTCCGTTCCCGGTGCTGATATTGAAGAAGCTCCCATGTGCCTGTGCCGCAAGATCGTGCGTTGGTCCGGGAGTCCCTTAAGCCTTGGTTGTATGATGGTCTGTCTGGACATTTTCTCCGATGTAAACCTGATACAACTCCATCGGCTTCATAAGTACATATCCATCCGTCTGACCCCCGGAACCGGCAAGGCCGATTTGACCCGGAGTCAGACCATGCAGCGCCTGCTGCAAATGAAAGAGAGTTGAAAACCTTGGAATCCTTCGATCAACATTACGAATCCATGCGTGCTACCATAGCAAAATACATGCCCGGCACCGATATGGATCGAATTAACCGGGCTGTGGAATATGCCCGGGAAAAGCATAAAGATCAAAAACGCAAGGACGGTTCTCCCTATATTATCCACCCCCTGGCTGTGGCTGAGATCGTTGCCGAAATGGGTCTGGATATGGACGCTGTCCTGGGTGCGCTGCTCCACGACTGCATTGAAGATACCGACGCGTCCCATGACGATATCGCCCGGCTGTTTGGCAATACCACTGCCGAACTGGTGGAAGGCGTTACCAAGCTGACCCGTGCCAACTTCTCCAGCACCGAGCAGGCCCAGATGGAAAACCTGCGCAAAATGTTCATGGCCATGTCCAAGGACATTCGGGTGGTGCTGATCAAAATTGCTGACCGGCTGCACAACATGCGCACCATGCAATACCAGAGTCCCGCCAAGCAGATCATCAAATGCCAGGAAACCATGGACGTTTACGCGCCCCTGGCTCACCGCCTTGGTATGCAGAAAATCAAGTGGGAGCTGGAAGATATTTCTCTGCGGTATTTGAATCCGGAAGCCTATGAGCAGATCATGTCCTACTTGAGCGCCCATAAGGAACAGGACGAAGCCTTTATGCGCACCATTCAAGGCCGTATCACAGACCGTCTGTCTTCCATGGGCATCCACAACAAGGCCTACGGCCGCATCAAGCACGTCTATTCCATTTACCGGAAAATGAATACCCAGGGCAAAACCATCGATGAACTGTATGATATCTATGCCTTCCGGGTCATCGTGGATTCCATTCCCGATTGCTATAATGTTCTGGGTCATATCCACGACCTGTTCAATCTGGTTCCAGGCCGGTTTAAGGACTATATCTCCACCCCCAAGCCAAACATGTACCAAAGTCTGCATACCACCGTCATCGGCACCCAGGGCATTCCCTTTGAGGTGCAGATCCGTACCTGGGAAATGCACCAGACCGCGGAATACGGCATTGCCGCCCACTGGAAATACAAGCAGGGTGTCGGCGGCGGCAGTGAAAAAGACTTTGAATGGGTCCGCCGTCTGCTGGAAAGCCAGCAGGATACGGATGCGGAAGATTATGTAAACTCCCTCAAAATCGATATGTTCGATGATGAGGTCTTTGTCTTTACGCCTAAGGGCAAGATCGTATCCCTGCCCGCCGGCTCTACTCCCATTGACTTTGCCTATGCCATTCACTCCGGTGTCGGCAACTCCATGGTAGGCGCAAAGGTCAATAACCGGATCGTAGGCATTGATACTTCCTTAGAAAACGGTGATATCGTCGAGGTCATCACTGCGAAATCTGCCAAGGGTCCCAGCCGTGACTGGCTGAATATCTGCAAGAGCAATCAGGCCCGAACCAAGATCAAGCAGTGGTTCAAGAAAGAAAAGCGGGAAGAGAATGTGGCACACGGCCGTGCTTCCTTTGAAGGAGAAATGCGCCGGATGGCACTGCCCCTTTCCATCACTATTGATCCCGAGGTTGGTCCACAGCTTTTGAAAAAGCTGGCCTTCGATAACTGGGAAGATATGTATGCAGCCATTGGCTACGGCGGTCTGACCGCTGTGAAAGCCGTCGGCCGCATCCGGGATGATATCAACCGGGCACTGAAGACCCAGGCCAATGAAAAGCAGCAGATGAATCCGCTTCGGATGGATACCTCCCCTGTAAAGCACAACCGCCATGCGGTAAACGGTGTCATTGTGGAGGACATTGATTCGTGCATGATCAAATTTGCCAAGTGCTGCACCCCCGTCCCCGGTGATGCCATTGTCGGGTTCATTACCAAGGGCTTCGGTGTTTCCGTCCATCGCTGTGACTGTCCCAATGCCGCGCATCGGGATGAACCGATTCAGGCGGCCCGCTGGGTTCGTGTCCACTGGGCCAGCCAGGATAATCAGCCCTTTGAGACCACGCTGGAGCTGGATTGCATCACCCGTGACGGTCTTCTTCTGGATCTGGCTCAGACCATGACCACCGCCCGGGTCCGTGTGAAGGAGCTTTACGGCAAGGACCTGCCAGGCGGCAAGAGTACCTTTACCGTCCGTTTCGAAGTCAAGGATGTGGGCGAACTGGAGTCCGTCCGCAGCAAGCTGCTGAACATCCGGGATGTCATCGGCACCAGAAGAGGCCAAAACTGAATCTGCAAAAGCCTCCCCTTGAGGGGAGGTGTCCCGAAGGGACGGAGGGGTGCGCACCCCATAGCTAAGGAGGTACAACCTTCGTCTGGAATTACCTCCATAACTTGCAACTGCACCCCTCAGTCAGCTTCGCTGACAGTTCCCCTCCAGGGGAGCCCTGAAAGGAGATGTACCATGCGCGCTGTATTGACAAGAGTAAATTCCGCATCTGTCACCATTGACGGTGAAGTTGTGGGACAAATCGGCAAAGGCTTTTTGATCCTGCTGGGTGTTGGCCCGGAGGACAATGAGGAGCACTGCAAATATCTTGCCCAGAAGGCCTTGGGCCTGCGGGTTTTTAAAGATGAAAACGACAAAATGAATCTGGGTCTGGAACAGGTTGGCGGAGAAGTGTTGGTCGTCAGCCAGTTCACCCTCTACGGCAACTGCCGCAAGGGCCGCCGTCCCAGCTTTACGGATGCCGCGCCGCCGGAGCTGGGCAACCGGCTCTATGAGCAGTTTCTGAAAGAATGCGAAGCTTTGGGCTTCCCGCCACAGCACGGCAGGTTTGGTGCTGACATGAAAGTAGCCTCTGTCAACGATGGGCCTGTTACCCTGATTCTGGATACCGACCAGCTTATGGACACCCCCAGAAGATAAACCCCATCTTACCGTGCCAAGCCCTTCGGACAGCGAAATTTTGAAGCCTTTAGGAGCATATGATGAAAATTGATATTTTACCTTTGGGGTCTTACCAAACAAACTGCTATATCGCATGGGCCGAAGGGGTCAAAACCTGCGCGGTCATTGATCCCGGCTATGACCCGCAGGCCATTCTTGCCCGTTTGGGCCAGCTTGGTCTGACATTGGATGCCATTTTGCTGACCCACGGCCATTTTGACCATGTGGGCGCTGTAGAAGCGCTGGCAGAAGCCACCGGCTGCAAGCTTTGGATGAGTCAAAGTGACTATACCCAGCGCAGGAATCCCATGAACGACTATCTTTATCCCCTCCATGACAAGGACTTTTGTGAGGTTTCTTTCTGCGAAGAGGGGGAACATATCAGCGCAGGCGGTTTGACCTTCTCAGTTCTGGAGACCCCCGGCCATACCTATGGCAGCGTTTGCTATGTTTGTGAGGATGCCATGTTCTGCGGCGACACCCTGTTTGCCGGTTCCTGCGGCCGTACCGACCTGCCCGGTGGAGACCCGGTGGTAATGTCGGACACTCTGGAGCGGCTGTCTCAATTAAACGGGGACTTCCGCATTTTCCCCGGTCACGGAGAAAGCTCTACCCTGCGCCACGAGCAGCAGACCAACCCTTACATGAGAGGCTAACTATGAAACTGGTTTTACAAGGTCACGAAGACCTTTATGCTGTGGAGCAGCTGCAGCTGGCGCTCTTCCCTCCGGAAAACCGGGAGGAAGACCTGGCTGTCAGCAGCCTGCATAGAGGAAACACCTGGGTCAGCGCTGTAACAGTCATTACCCGAAACGGCAAGACTACCCGGGCAGTGCGCCGTTTTAAGTCCTGTGACGAAACCGTACGCAATCGCCGGCGGGCCTTACAGCAAAGCTATTATCTGGCCGCTGTGCCCCATTTGGACAAAATTCCCGCCTGGGGTGCCCTTTCCGGCGTACGGCCCACCAAAATTTCCACAAAACACCTGTTGGAAGGCGGCACTGCCGCTTCTGCCGACAAGCTGTTCCGGGATATATATTTTGTAACGGAAGACCGCCGAAAGCTGGCGCTGGATTGCAGTGAATCCACAATCAAGGCCGTAAACCTTTTGGAATCCAACGACATTTCCTTATATATTGGCATTCCCTTCTGCCCCACCCGGTGCAGCTATTGCAGCTTTGTCAGCCGTACCGTTGGCAAGAACACCGCACTGCTTCAGCCCTATCTGGAAGCCTTGTACCGGGAATTGGAAGTTACGGGCAAACTGCTGGCAAATTCCGGCGGTCATGTGCGTACCATCTATATAGGCGGCGGTACCCCTACCACCCTGTCCACTTCCCAGATGGCTGACCTGCTGGACCGGATCAAAGACAGCTTTGACCTGTCCCGCTGCATTGAATTTACCGTAGAAGGCGGCCGCCCCGATACCCTGGATGCCGAAAAACTGCGGATCATCCGTGAGCACGGTGCTGACCGTATGAGCATCAATCCCCAAACTATGGTCGACAGTGTGCTGGCCGCCTGCGGCCGTCCCCACAACGCGGCCGATGTACTGCGAGCCTACAGGCAGGCGGAAGAGGCAGGCTTCACCGCCATCAATATGGACTTGATCGCAGGTCTGCCCACCGATAATTTTGACGGCTTCCGTCACTCTCTGGATACGGTGGCTGCATTGAACCCTGCCAATATCACCGTACACACCCTGGCGCTGAAAAAAGGCGCTGATCTTTTTGAAAAGCGAACGGGTCTTTCCACAGCCGCGGCTGTGACCCAAATGGTAGATTATGCTAACACAGCATTGCGTTCTTTGAATTACAAACCCTACTACCTGTACCGGCAGAAATACATGTCCGGCAGTTTTGAAAATGTAGGTTGGAGCAGGAACGGCCTGGACTGTCTGTACAATATTTATATGATGGAAGAGATCCATACCATCGTCTCTTTGGGCGGCGGCGGTATGAACAAGGTCAATTTCCCCGACGGTTCTCTCCAGCGTTTCCACAACCCCAAATTCCCCGAGCAGTACATTGAGCAGATCGAAAGCGTACTGCGGCAAAAAGAAGAACTTTTCGCACTGATGAAAGGATGCGTTTGATTGGATACTTTAATTTCCAATGTCACCGTTGTGACCATGAATGAGCGAATGGATGTTCTCTTCGGCGCTTATATTGCCGTCACCGGCGGTAAGATCGAGAGTATTTCCAAAACAGCTCCCACCGAAAAACCCAATACCATTATTGACGGCACCGGCATGGTTGCCATCCCCGGCCTTATCAACTGCCATACCCATCTGGCTACCACCGCCCTGCGGTGCTATCTGGATGAGCTGACCAGCCGGGAAGCTTTGGAAAACCTGCTGCAAAAGGAATCCAAGATGGACTCCCGCTGTGCCAAAGCAGCCGCTACGCTGGGCATTGCCGAGTGCCTTCGTTTTGGCATTACTTCCGTTTCCGACCTGTACTACTACCCCGAAGCTACCGCCCAGGCCGCTGCCGACGCGGGCATCAAAGCCAATGTGGCCCTGTCCGCTTACCGGTTCATCGACGAGAACGAAGACTTTGACTTTGAAACCGATGAGCAGTGCCGGGAGCTGGCGCGTGTTTATGAAAAATGGAATGGCTTTGAAAATGGCCGTATCCGTATCGATGCCGGTATTTATGCCGAGTATACGGGCAATCATAAACTGTGGGAGGGCCTTGCAGCCTTTGCCGCGGAAAAAAATATTGGTATGCAGCTCCATCTGAGCCAGACCCGGGAGGAAGTGGATTCCTGCCTTGACCGCACCGGTCTTGGCCCTGCGCAGCTGCTGGATTGCCATGGCATGTTCCGGGTGCCCGCAACCGCAGCCGGCTGTGCCTGTCTTTCCGAAGAGGAGCAAAAACTGCTCGGCAAACGCAAAGTCACTGCCGTGGCTACCCCTATGACCGCTGCAAAATCCGGTGAGCCTTCCACACCGGTTTCCGCCTGTGTGAAGGCCGGCATGAATGTAGCCCTGGGAACCGGCGGCGCGGTAGAGTGCGGCAACCTTGATATGTTTGAAGTCATGCGCTATACCGTTCTGGACGCGCGCAAAGCCGCGGAAAACGCCGCTGCACTTCCCTCCCAAGCCGCGCTGATGATGGCCACCGTATGCGGTGCCCGGGCACAGGGCCGCAGTGATCGCTGTGGTATGCTGAAGGAAGGTATGGATGCGGACATCGTACTGGTGGATTTCTCCGCTCCCCATCTGATGCCCTGCCACAATGTGATCTCCGGTCTTGTTTTCTCCGCCAAGGGCGGTGATGTGGCCATGACCATGGTAGAAGGCAAGATCCTCTATCAGAACGGCCAGTTCCCCACACTGGATCTGAAGGCCGCTGTGGAAGAACTTACCCAGTATGCCATCCCCAGGCTCTTTGCGGATAATTAAGGAGGCTTCCATGTCCCAAACACCTAAAAAGCAAACCTTCCTTCACGGCGCCGCCCTTCTGGCATTGGCCACCGCCATTGTCAAGGTCATCGGCGCGCTGTATAAGCTGCCGCTGAAAATGGTCATCGGCGATGAAGGCTACAGCTATTTCTCCACCGCCTATGATATTTACACCGTACTGCTGCTGATCTCCACTGCCGGTTTGCCGGTGGCCATGAGCCGTATGATCAGTCAGGCTACCTCCCTGGGGAATCAGAACCAGGTCAAGCGGGTCTACTCCGCTGCACGGGCGCTGTTTTATGCCATTGGCGGCATCAGCACACTGTTGATGATGGTGTTCTGCCGTCAGCTTGCCAATGCGCTGGAGCAGCCGGATGCCTGGTTTGCCATTGTCTGCCTCGGCCCCTGTGCCTTCCTGATGGGTATCATTTCCACCTACCGGGGCTTCTTCCAAGGCCAGGGCAATATGATCCCCACCTCTATCAGTCAGGTTCTGGAAGCGGTGTTCAAGCTGTTTGTCGGCCTTGCAGGCGCTGTGCTGATCCTGCATTTCACCGGTAACATTCCTTTGGCTGCCGGCGGTGCCATTCTGGGCGTTACCGTCAGCTGCCTGGTGTCCTGTGTTTACCTGTTCAGTGTATTCCACAAGTCTTTTCAAGCCGCTCCCGCTTCCGAAGGAGAAGTTACATCCTACGGTCAGACCACCAAAAGGCTCCTTTCTATTGCTGTCCCTATTACCATCGGCGCGGCAGGCCTGCAGCTTTTGACGGTTATCGAAACCAGCCTGTACATGGACCGTCTGATCTCTCTTCTGGAAAGCAACCGGCTGCTGTCCCCGTTGGTGGATATTCTGGAACGGGAAGTTGTAGCCAAGAATCCCCAGGGCCTCACCGCCGCGGAGCGGTATGCCAAGATTGCCGCCAATTTTAACGGTATCTACAACATGGGCAAAACCATCTACAATCTGCCCAGTTCCTTTATTACCCCCATCACTATCAGCATCATCCCGGCCATTGCCTCTCAACTGACGCTTAACAATCATAACGGTGTAAAATCCACCTCAGAATCCGCTGCCCGGATCACTGCACTGCTGAGTCTGCCCTGTGCGGTGGGCCTGATGGTTCTGTCGGAACCCATCATGGCGCTGCTGGGTGGCTACAGCGGCGAAAAGCTGGTGCTGGCATCCCAACTGCTGAGCCTGCTGGCTATCTCCGTATTTCTCCATGCCGTTGTGCTGCTGACCAACGCCATTATGCAGGCCCATGGCCATGCCGGGATTCCGGTAGTCAACATGCTGTGCAGCGGCACAGTAAAGCTGGTCGTGGTCTATCTGCTCACCGGAAATCCCGCTATCGGTATTCTGGGCGCACCCATGGGTACCGCTCTATGTAATCTGTGCATTGCGATTTTGAACCTGTTCGCCATTGGCCGCTGCATTCCGCAAAAGCCTGCCGTCGTGCGCAATCTGCTGCGGCCTGTGCTCCCGGTTACCCTGATGGGTGTCGTTGCCTGGGGCGCGTGGAAAGCTTTGACAATGGTGCATATCACCAGCCGTGTTCTGCTGTGTGCCATTCCCATTGGCGCTGCCGGTGTGGTGTATTTGATATGCGTGGTACTCTTCAAGGCAATCACGAAAGATGACTGCATGCTGCTCCCGAAAGGCGAAAAAATCGCAAAGCTGCTCAAGTTATAATTTTTATCATATAATATAGAAAAAAACCTTGCTTTTTTAGGGAATCTGTGATAATTTAGACTCCCATTTGTAAACAATCTTTTGGAAAGAAGGCATAATATGAACAAAACCGATCTGATCGCCGCTGCTGCTGAGCAATCCGGCATGTCCAAGAAGGATACCGAGCGTGTCCTCAACGCTGCCATTGATACTATTGTTGCTTCTCTGGCAAAGGGCGAGCGGGTACAGCTTTCCGGCTTCGGCATTTTTGAGACCAAGGAACGGGAAGCCCGTGTAGGCCGCAACCCCCGCACCAAGCAGACCATTGAGATCCCCGCAACCCGTACTCCCGCTTTCAAGGCCAGCAAGGCTCTGAAGGACACTGTGAGCAAATAATCCAATGCGTCTGGATAAATTTTTAAAGGTATCCCGGTTGATCAAGCGCCGTACCGTAGCCAACGAAGCCTGTGACAACGGCCGTATCAGTGTCAACGGCCGGGTGGTAAAAGCCAGCTACGAGGTCAAGGTGGGCGACAAGCTGGAGATCGCAATGGGTACACGGACCATTGCGGTAGAAGTGCTGCAGGTAGCTGACAACGTTCGTAAGGACGATGCCGCTGCCATGTATAAAGAGGTATAAAGGGCCGAAAAATCGGCCCTTCCGCCTTAAAAAGCCTAAAAATCCCCTTGACAAAGGGGTTCGTGTGTGATATACTTTACGAGTAATAAAGAAGGCTGAACATCCGCCTCACCGTAAGCTTCAAGCAAAACGGTCAATATTCCACTTCTCCTTATGGGGATGTTAGGGATTGGTGCGGGTGCTAGGCATCCGCTTTTTTTGTTATCCGGCAAGCCGGTTTCCCGGCGCTGCCACCATTTATGGAGGTGCTTACCATCGCTAAGTTAGATCATCAGCTCAATGAGGAGATCCGCGACAAGGAGATTCGTCTGATCGGTGCCGACGGTGCCCAGTTGGGTATCCTGTCTGCTGCTGAAGCCAATGCAATGGCTGAGGAACA
Organism: Faecousia sp.; assembly: GCA_045606145.1. GTDB lineage: Bacteria > Bacillota > Clostridia > Oscillospirales > Oscillospiraceae > Faecousia. Next base: position 3,109 of record JAZURG010000095.1, on the reverse strand, counting down.
GGGCATGGATCTGGTAAAGATCTCTCCCAATGCTGTCCCTCCCGTCTGCAAGATCATGGACTATTCCAAATTCTGCTACGACCAGAAGAAGCGGGAGAAGGATGCCAAGAAGAATCAGCGGGTCGTGGAAGTAAAAGAGATCCGCATGAGCCCCAGCATTGACACCAACGACTTCAACACCAAGGTAAAGGCCGCCCAGAAGTTTCTGGCCGACGGTAACCGCGTGAAAGTCAGCGTCCGTTTCCGCGGCCGCGAAATGGCACATACCAACCTGGGCGAAAAGCTTCTGATCGACTTTGCCGATGCCTGCGCTGAAATTGCCAGCATGGAAAAGAATCCTAAGCTGGAAGGCCGCTTTATGGCCATGTTCCTGACCCCCAAGAACTCTAAGTAATTACCAAAGATACGGAAGGAGAACTACCTATGCCTAAGCTGAAAACCCATAGCGGTGCAAAGAAGAGATTCAACCTGACCAAGTCCGGTAAGGTTAAGAGAGCCCGCGCTTACAAGAGCCACATCCTCACCAAGAAGGACACCAAGCGTACCCGTCGTCTGCGCACCACCGCTTACGCTGATGCTACCAACGTTGCCGCCATCAAGGCAATGATCCCGTACAAATAAGGATAGGAGGATACAGAAATGGCAAGAGTTAAAGGCGCAATGATGACGCGCAAGAGAAGAAATGCTACCCTGAAGCTGGCCAAGGGCTACTGGGGTTCCAAGTCCAAGCACTTTAAGATGGCCAAGCAGCAGGTCATGAAGTCCGGCAACTACGCTTTCGTAGGCCGCAAGCTGAAGAAGCGTGACTACCGCAGACTGTGGATCACCCGTATCAGCGCTGCTGTGAAGCCCTTTGGTCTGAACTACTCCACCTTCATGAATGGTCTGAAGAAGGCCGGCATTGAGCTGAACCGCAAGAGCCTGTCCGAGATGGCTATTCAGGATACCGCTGCTTTCGCTGCTCTGGTTGAGCAGGCAAAGGCTGCCCTGAAGTAAGAAATGCATTTTATCCCCCGACGGATGATCCGTCGGGGGTTCTTTATTATTGTAGGGGCGAGCATTGCTCGTACGTTACCGCAAAAACAAATTGGAACCAGCGGATGGCCAATGGCCGCCCCTACATTTCCATAAACAACCCCCCGGCCATAGGGTCGGGGGGATCCTATTTATTTCGCTTTGTTATCCAGCAGCATAGCAGGTCTTATCACCGCAAAGCGCGTATAGCTCATCACAGGGTCCAGGGCAAGGGTCTGTGACGACTCTGCGTCCAGCGTTTCCCCGGTCAAAAGGTTGAGCATACCCTCAGTCAGAACCATATACATCTGTCCTTCCCCCTCGCCAGGGTCGCCCAGAAGCACATCGCCCACCATCAGCTGCTCATAATAGGGCAGTCGGGTACGAATGGCATCAGTGCGCATATACTGGGAGGCATTGTCCACAGACATATTCCGCTGAATGACATTGCGGCCGCCAAACAGACCCGGCGCAACTACCTCTGCATAGGGACTGTTGCCGTTAAGCTGATACAACTCCCCAACGCTTTGGAACAGGTCTTCCATAATGCCGGAAAAAGCCTCCGGCAGAATCGTTTCTACCTTCTGCGCCTTGGAATACAGGGCATTCACCAAATCCGCCCCACGAAGCAGACGACTGTCTGCCAGGGCCGTAACCGCAGTATGCAGGTCAGCCTGCTCCTGCTTGCTCAAGGTTCTGCCCACAAACACATTGTGACAGGGAACGGCAATGCCGCCTACGGTAGCCTTATCAGAGGTAATGGCCTGCCCCATTGGGGCATCTTCCTTCACCTTTACCTCGCAACTGACCGTGATGGTCTTTTGAGCAGGAACAGTCACCTGCCAGCTCAGGTTCTCCCCCTGTACCACGCAGGGACATTCCTTGTCCGCCGAAACAAAGGCGGCAAGAGTGGGCAGGGTGTCCTGAATTTCCAGGGTCACATCCTTGTCGTTACTGTTGGTTATGTAGAAAGAATAGCGGATGGTGTCGCCGGGGTTGGCGGTGTGTCCATTTCCATGGGAGGAGAGCTTTTCCACCATAACATTGTCCATATTCCGCATACGGTTCAGGGTATTTTCAGGAATGTCCTTTGTGAACACCTCCAGGGGACGGAGAATGACGATACTCTTCAGCTTGCCGAAGAAATACATACCGGCATCCTCTTCAAAGAACTGATATGTACCCATCGTCTGGACAGTGCCGTTTATCTCATATTCTTCCACGCTGTCGCCATATTTATAGATACTGCCGGTGCTGTGGATAATGTCGTGACCTTCCTTGTTGCCCTCCACACCCTTCAGCACATCCTTACCCACATAGAGCATTGCGTGGCCGTTGCCATCTTTTTCCCCGTTATAACGGACGATGATCAGATCGGCAGGCTTCAGCTGGGACAGGAACTTATTCTTAATCTCTGCCATCTGTTCCTTGGTTTCGTCACCATTGGGGTAGTAGCTGAAAACCCGTTGTTTGTCGGATACCTCGGCGAGGTTTCCGGTGGTATAGCCACCAATTTCCATATCCAGGGCAGACCAATACACATCATATACAAAAGTGGCGCAGTTGCTGTATCCTACACTTTGGGTGGTGTAGGATTCCGGGTACTGCCGTGTGTTGACCTGCCAGCGGTACATGGTGGGCACACCGGTGGTGCACATGTTGGTGTCGGCATACTGTATCCGGGCTCTCCGGGCTAAATAGGCCAGAGCGGTTTTGATAACCGCCTTTTGAGGAAGTGATTCATAGACAATGCCCTTTTCCTCCAGCTCCAGACCCGGCTCCACAGTTGGGACGGATTCCGTAGGCTGGGTTTCCGCAGGCTCCTTGCCACAGCCGGCAACGCAGCTCAGTGTCAAAACAAGGGCTAACAACAAAGCAAAAGCCTTTTTCATATCTATCTCCTTATGACAAATCCGAACTGTAGGGGCGACCATCGGTCGTCCTCCTACACGCTTTCCATTCAGGGAAACGGACAAGCAATGCTCGCCCCTGCAAATTTTATTACTTCATAAACTTCTCCACTGCCTGGCACAGGTCATCGATGGCAGTTTGGTCTCCTGCATTCACCGCATCCACCATACAGTGGTGGATATGG
>JAZURG010000094.1:0-2678 GCA_045606145.1 Faecousia sp. | reverse complement strand
CACAGAACGACATGGCTACGATCCGACTTCCCATATCCAGATGCTGAAGGATGCGGGGGCTTTTGGAGAACTGCCGGATACATCTCAGATCACCCTGTTCTAATGTGCAAAAGGCGCTGTCTCAAAATGATTTGAAAAAATCATGAGAGGCAGCGCCTCTTTTATGTGAGGTCTTTAATTACCCCTGTGGAAAACTTTTCAAAAATAGGCAAAAAATGGCGCACTTAATCTGAGGGACATTTCTGTCTCTCAAAAAAGTGCGCTGTTTTTGTTCTATTTCCTGCTAAGCCGTCTTGGGGACAACAAGGTGCGTTCCCAACCGGCCTGTTTGTATTTTATGGTGCAGCTTCAAAATATTATACGCCATGCTCACCAGATGCCACTCAACATTTACATTCTTCTTGCCACGCATCATAAACCGCCGGAAGTTCATATCTTCCTTGATCATGGCAAATACGCCTTCTGCCTGGATCGATCGGTTTACACGCAGCAGGATCCCTTCCTCCGTGGAAATCTTTCGTTCCATCAATTCCCGTTGAGCTGTGAAATATTTCGATACATTCAATCGCTTTACACGGTCCTCTAAGGGAGTCTTATCTGTCTTCTTCTGCCGAATGCACTTCTCCTTTACCGGGCAGCCTTTACAGTCTGAGCACTCGTAGACAGTGACCTCCTGGACATACCCCGTTTCGGATTTCCTTGTCCTTGTGGAAACCGCCGCCAGTGTTTTGCCCTGTGCACAGGTATATTCATCCTTTTCTCCATCGTAAGGCATATTCTCCCTGCGGCCAATATCGGTCTGGTATTTCCGTTTCTTTTTCTGTTCATGGTTGGATGGTTTTACGAACAGTGACAGCTGTTCGCTGTCGTCCACGTAATGATAGTTTTCTTCGCTCTCGTACCCCGAATCTACCACGACCCGCTTTACCGGATGCTTACGGCACAGCTTTTTCAGAAACGGGATGAATGTTTTGGTATCTGTACGGTCTGCTGAGATGTAATTGCCAATGATATATTCACTGACCGTGGCCACATTTACATTGTATCCCGGCTTTAATTGTCCGTTTTTCATATGGTCTTCTTTCATGTGCATAAAGGTAGCATCCTGGTCAGTCTTGCTGTAGCTGTTTCGGTCGCCGCAGATATGGATATCCAGATTATACCGCTTTAACCGTTCCAGCCAGCTGTTTATGGCTTCTATCGCCTTTTGCAGGCCACTCTTGCGGTGTCCCTTCCCATACACAAATTCTGTTTTCAGTTCTTCCTTTTGGGCGTACAGTTTCCTGCGAAGTTTCTTTAACTGCTGCACGGTGATTTGTTTGGGCGCAGTAATACTAACCCCTGCCTTCTCCAAAAGCAGCGGTAATTCCGTTGCGATCTTTTCTCCAAGCTTTTTCTGTTTGTTAGTGGTTGCGGTCTTCCATACGAAAGTATATCTGTCCGCATTGGCTTCGATCTTTGTGCCGTCAATAAAGACAGCAGATTCCTCGAATGAGATCTCTCCATGCTTCACCAATAGACATACCATTTGGCTCAGAAGGTCTTCCACCGCTTCCGGCAGATGCTGACTGCGGAATCGGGCTATGGTATTATGATCCGGGACTTTCTGTCCCTCCAACAGATACATGAAATTCACATTCTCATGGCAGGCTCTCTCTATCTCCCGGGAACTGTAGATCCCACGGCAGCAGGCATACAATACAACTTTGAACAACAGACGCGGTGAGTACTCGATTCTCCCAAAACGGGAGTAGGTCGCTGCCAGCTTTCTGTAATCCAACTCCTCCAAGACAGCGCTGAGTAATCTCACTGGTTCATCTGACGGGATAATTATTTCTAAATTCATGGGCAAGCAGACTTGATATTCCGTCCCGTATGCGGTATATTCTACTTGCGTACAGTTTTGTGTCACGACTTAATTTTACGCCAACGCACGGCTCTTTTACAGAGCCGGGCGCTGAATTTTTTAGGGGCTGCCTCACTTTGCTAGTGAGACAGCCCCTTCTCTTATGAATTGCAGTTATTCAGAAGCCCATTTCCGACAGGTATCCACGGTCTTCTGGGGGCTGTGGGCCCATTCGTCGGCACCGATGTTTTTGCAGGCCTCAGCGGACACGGGTGCGCCGCCGATGATCACCTTTACATCCAGCCCGGCATCCCGGATGGCCTGAACCGTAGTTTTCATGGAGGTCAGTGCCAGGGTCAGCACACCGGACAGTGCCACGATTTTGATGTTTTCTGCCCTGGCGGTATCCACCACCTTCTGAGCAGGGCAGTCGATGCCCAGATCCAGCACCTCAAAGCCGTTGGCCTCCAGCATGGAACGGACGATGTTCTTGCCGATGTCATGGAGGTCATCCTTGACCGTGCAGAGAATCATCCGGGTTTTGCTGCCGGAGGTCTCGCTGCCTGCCAGGTAAGGCTTCAGCACCTCCACGGCATCAGTCATCAGCTCTCCTGCATAAATCAGGTCGCCGACGAAGTATTCGCCCTCTTCAAACAGCCTGCCCACGGTGTCCATGCCCTTCTGGCAGGCTTCCATGGCTTTACCGGCGTTCCCGGCGGAATCCACAGCCTCCAGAATTTCCTTGACGGTATCCTCATCCAGCTCGCCCATGGCGGCGGCCAGTGCTTCAAAATCGATCATAAGCATTCTCCTTATTTCTTTCCGAACAGGC
>JAZURG010000093.1:0-6490 GCA_045606145.1 Faecousia sp. | reverse complement strand
GATCGCCCCTACAAGATCGTCGCCAACGGCGACCCCTGTTGCGGTGCCCGACATCTGCCTTCGGCGGCGAAGCGCCTTGGCATCTGTCGACCGCTGCCACTCGCTCAGGTCGCTTTCTCTGCCACCGGCAGCGCTCCCATCACTCCCCTTAATTTTCAACTTTCAATTTTCAATTAAGCAGCATTGCTGCTGCGTTAAACAATCATTTACCACCGCAAGAACGACAGCTATTTGATTAAGCATTTTTCTCTGGAAATAGGTGCTAATTCTGTCTTTTTACTTGCGAAAGAAGTAGGGATATAGTACAATACAAAAGAAATCTCACAAAATAGAGGATGCTTTTATGAAGATCAAGACCAAGCGCATGACATACGAAAAGGTCATGGCTTTGCCAAGACCCGCCCATAGGAACCCCATAAAGCCAAACTATTTTCTGCAGACACTGATTCAGGTGCTGAGCCTGCCTACCTTCTGGCAGACCAAATTTTCTTATACGAAGCACGGTATGGATAAACTGGATCCCAAAGAGCCGGTGCTGATCCTAATGAATCACTCCAGCTTTACGGACATGAAGATCGCATCCGCTATTTTCTACCCCAAAAAGTACAGCATCGTTACCACCACCGATGCCTTTGTGGGCATGGAGTGGCTGGTGCGTCTGGTTGGCTGTATCCCTACCCAGAAATTCGTCAATGATGTGACCTTGATCCGGGACATGGAGTACATGCTGAAAGAAAAGAAAACCAGTGTGCTGATGTATCCGGAGGCCAGCTATTCCTTTGACGGCAAGGCCACCGCCCTACCCCGGAAAATGGGTGTGCTGCTGAAGAAGCTGGGTGTTCCTGTTGTGACGGTCATTACCCAGGGCGCTTTTGCCCGGGATCCTCTGTATAACGGTCTGCAGATCCGCAAGGTGAAGGTCAGTGCGGATGTGACCTGCCTTTTTACCAAGGAAGATCTGAAAAACAAAACCGTTGCGGAACTGGATGCTGCTTTGGATGAACAGTTTGGCTTTGACAACTTTAAATGGCAGCAGGAAAACAATGTGGTCATTGACGCGCCTTTCCGGGCAGACGGCTTGAACCGGATATTGTTCCGCTGCCCCCACTGCAATACCGAAGGCCAGACCGAGGGCAAGGGTATTTACTGGAAGTGCAATGCCTGCGGCAAGCAGTATGAACTGACAGATTTGGGTTATATGAAGGCCACCGACGGCGATACAAAATTTGACCACATTCCCGATTGGTACGATTGGCAGCGCCAGCAGGTCCGCAAGGAACTGGAGGACGGCACTTACCGGCTGGACCGGGAAGTGGAGATCGGCATGATGGTGGACTTTAAGTCCATTTACATGGTCGGTTCCGGTCGTCTGGTCCATGACAGCGAGGGCTTCAAGCTGACAGGCTGTGACGGAAAACTGGATTATTCCCAAGGACCCTTGGCTAACTACGGCCTGTATGCCGATTATCTGTGGTATGAGATCGGTGATGTGATCTGCATTGGCAATAAGGACGCTCTGTATTATTGCTTCCCCAAGGGCGGTGATTGCGTTGCCAAGACCCGTATGGCGGTGGAAGAACTGTATAAGCTGAAAAAGCGCCGCAGAGTCCGCACACCGGAGACAGTATAAGTTAGGGACGATTATGAAAATTATTACATTAACGTTAAACCCCGCGTTTGATATGCACTGCCACGCAGACCATCTGGTGCTGGATCACGAGAATCTGGCATATATGGATCTGTGCCAGGCAGGTGGCAAGGGCGTGAATATCTCTCGGGCACTGGTCAATAACGGTATGGATAATGTTGCGTTATTGGTGCTGGGACAGGAAAATGCCGACAGCTTTCTGCAGAATCTGGATGCCGATGGTGTGGCCTATGACACCATCCTTGTATCTGGCCGCATTCGGGAAAACATTACCATCCATACTGGCAGTACAGAGACGCGGATCTCTTTTCCCGGGTTTCAGGTAGGACCGGACGTGTTGACGGAAGTAGAAGAAAAACTGCTGTCTCTGGCAGATGAGGAAACGGTCGTGACCATGACCGGCCGTGTGGCCGAGGGTATGGCTGTCGCGGATGTGATGGCAGTTCTGCGCAAAGTTGCCGCAAAGGGTGCTAAAATTGTGGTAGATTCCCGTTCTTTCTCTCTTGAAGATTTGAAGGAACTGAAGCCCTGGCTCATCAAACCAAACCAGGAAGAAATCTCTGCCTATCTGGGCCGGGAGATCCGTACACTGGAACAGACCGTGGCAGAAGCCAAGCAATTGTATCAAGCGGGCATTGCCAATGTGATGATCAGCATGGGCGGCGATGGCGCACTGCTGGTTTGCGGCGAGGGTACGTTTATTGCGGTGCCGCCCAAGGTGGAGGTCAAATCTACCATCGGCGCAGGGGACAGCTCCATTGCCGGCTTTATTGCCTGCCCGGATAACGGCGGAGCAAAGCGGCTGCAGTGGGCGGTGGCCTATGGAAGTGCTGCCTGCATGGCGGAGGGAACCCTGCCGCCAAGACCGGAAGATGTCCGGATGCTTTTGAAAGATATTAAAATAAAAATGCTATAAAAAAGGGGCTATAAAATAACCCGGAAAAATATTCACAATAACCGGCGGGAGACAGCCAGCGCCCTACAAACATCTCACCTGAGATACCGTAGGGCGGGGGTTTACTCCCGCCGTAAGTCTGCTTTATGAATGAAAACAGAATAATTATTCGTTAATTTACAGCTCCTTTTTTACAGGTTGTGATGGAATAGGCTGACAAGCTCCCGGCCCCGGAGTTTTTTGGTAATGACCATGGTCATTCTGGTCAAAGTGGTCATTGCGAGGATGCCCAGTGCAAGCGCAAGCGCTAACTCCAGCGTGTAAATAGCCTTCGCCGCAAAGAGAGACCATTGCTCGTTTAAGGCATAGTTCATGGTGTAATACAAGGCACCGCCGGGAATCAGTGGAATTAAAGAGGGTACCAAAAAAGTGGTAGTCGGAGTCTTCATGACCCGGGCAAAAATTTCAGCATAGATGGTTACTGCGGCAGATGACAGAAAATACCGCGTGGCTTCATTGGATAGAAGCGGTTCCAATAATAGAAAAACGGCCCAAGACATCAATCCACCAAGGGAGGCAACGATCAAATTACGGCCTCGGATGTGAAACAGAATACCAAATCCCAGGGAGCCTAAAAAACCTGTAAAAATCTGAATCAGATCCATAAGACACCTCCCAGAAGATGGGCCACCAGAATATATCCGGCGGCTATGGCCGCAGCTACTAAAATGGCATCCAAAAACCGCAGCAGACCGGAAATGATATCACCGCTGATCATATCCCGCAGGGAATTGGTCAGTGCGATGCCGGGAATCAACAGCATGATATTGCCAATAATGATTTTGTTGGCATCGTTACCAAATCCAGCCCGAACAGAAAGAATTGCCATAGCGGACAGCAAAAAAGCGGCAAACACATTGACAAGGATCTGGTTCATTCGGGCTTGTTGACAAAGATGTGTGATCAAACGAAGCAGAGCACCGAGGATGCAGCCTGCCGCGCCATCTGCCAAAGAGCCGCCAAAAAAGACAGCGAAAGCACCTGCAATCATGCCGCTGGCCAGAACCTGCAGCCACATGGGATACGTGGGTGCACAGGTTATTTGGCCAAGGCGACTTTGTACGAAATCCCAATCGGGTGTTTCCCGGCATATCTGGCGCGATAGTGCGTTCAGCCTGTCAAGCCGAGTCAGATCCGTTCGCCCTCCGGTGATGCGGCGGGATTGGGTGTAAAATCTTCTGCTGCTGTCTTCAATGGATACAACAATGGAGGAAGTGATGGTAAATACATCTGTACGGGAACAGCCGTAGGCAGTGCAAATCAGACGAATGGAATCTTCCACACGGCCGATCTCCGCACCACTTAGGAGCATTTGTTCTCCGATGTCCAGAGCGCATGTCAGTAGCTGTTCCGGATGCATTGGCGGTCTCCTTAAAAGTAAAGTGGATAAAAGGATTATAGTTCTGTTGTGTCCAAAAAGCAAGATTTTTGTCAGGTGTGATTATAATTTCCCAGTAGCTGCAGCAGAAGCTGACACCGCTCACGGCTCAGTTTTGACAAAAGGAAAAAACCGGGAGCGAATTCAGTGTGACGGAGCCACTGATCGTAGTGAGAAAGTCGTTGCAGAGTGCTGCCGTAGCAGCGACGCAGGGAAGAAACGGGGAGCTCTTTGGGTAAAGGGGAAGGGACAATTTCCGGATGCGAGTCGGTCAATAAAAACCAGATACCATTCAGCGTAGAGATACACTGTTTCGTTTTAGAACTCAACAGTGACAGTTCAGACCTGCCGGCTTGCCCCCGCTGGCCGGATAGCTGGCGGTAATGACTGAGATCTGTTGATTCTGCCTGTAAAAGCCCTTGAATATCCGGAACAGAAGCGGTGTCAGCATCTCTGTTTTGTACCCGCTGCCAAACTCTGGCTGCCATCTGGCTGTCGTAATGTTCCATAAGGATCCTCCCTTATATGTTGAGATATTCCATCCTATGTCTTATACTAATTCTTGATTAAATCCTTTAAGTATTTTCGGTTAAAATTGGTCAGGAATGCGTTCTCTTCCTTGCTGGGCATCAGCCCGGCTGCGTCATTGGCCTTTTGCTGGCCAATTTATCCTCGAAAATCCAGTAAAGTTTTTAAACAAGAATTCGTATTACCGGAGGAAAAGTCTATTTTTTTCAGAAAGCACTTTCTTTTTTCGTTCATATGTGCTATTATAAAGAAAATGAGCACGAGGGAGGAAATTAAATGCCCAGAACCAGCAACAAGGCCGAACAGATTTTGAATTATGTAAACCAGTTTGTGCAGGAGTATGGCTATGCGCCCTCTGTTCGGGAAATCGGCGCCGCGGTGGGTCTGCGCTCAACCGCTTCGGTCAGCTATCATATTCAGGCGTTACAGGAAAAGGGCCTGCTTCTTTCTCCCGGTGCCAAGGGCCGTAAGCGGTCTATTGTAACCAATGTGCGTCCCGGTCAGATTCCGGTGGTAGGTGTGGTAACGGCCGGCCTGCCCATTCTGGCAGTGGAAAATCAGGAGGGTACTATGTCCTGGGATGGAGATCCCAACTGCTTTGCTCTGCGTGTCCGGGGTGAAAGTATGATCGGGGCCGGAATTCTGGACGGGGATAAGGTGATTGTTCGCCCTCAGCAGATGGCAGAGGACGGACAGATCGTGGTAGCGAGGATCGGTGATGAGGCGACAGTGAAGCGCCTGAGCAGAAAAAATGGGGAAGTCTGGCTGTTACCGGAAAATCCTGCTTTCGACCCGATCAACGGCATTGAAGCGGAAATTATCGGCATCGTCAAGGGCGTTTTCCGGGAATATTGATGTTTATAGGGGCAGGTTTCGGTTTTTTGCGAAACCTGCACTTTTATTTTGCAGGAATTTTGTCCATACTGCCAAAAGAGTAAAATTTTGAAGTTTTTTCTTGAAAATGTTTGCAATTTTTCTTGCAATGTGCTATACTATGTGCGCACAAAATGCAAAATGGGCGAAATGTGTAAATATTGCGGCTTTTTGCCGCTTAAATAATGAAAGGGGTAATTCCAATGCACAAGTATGTTTACCTGTTTACCGAAGGCAACGGCTCCATGCGTGAGCTGCTGGGCGGTAAAGGCGCTAACCTGGCAGAGATGACCAACATCGGTCTGCCTGTTCCCCAGGGCTTCACTGTTTCTACCGAAGCCTGCACCAAGTATTATGAAGACGGCCGTATGATCAATGCCGATATCCAGGCACAGATCATGGAGCATGTTGCAAAGCTGGAAGAGATCACCGGCAAGAAATTCGGTGACAAGGAGAATCCTCTGCTGGTTTCCGTTCGTTCCGGTGCCCGCGCTTCTATGCCCGGTATGATGGACACCATCCTGAACCTGGGTCTGAACGAGGAAGTTGTTGAGGTTCTGGCTGCCAAGTCCGGCAATCCCCGCTGGGCATATGACTGCTACCGCCGTTTCATCCAGATGTACTCCGACGTCGTTATGGAAGTCGGCAAGAAGTACTTCGAAGTCCTCATCGATGAGATGAAGGAGAAGAAGGGTGTCACTCAGGACGTTGAGCTGACTGCTGAAGACCTGAAGGAGCTGGCTAACCAGTTCAAGGCTGAGTACAAGGCAAAGATCGGCACTGACTTCCCCTCCGATCCTGTTGAGCAGCTGATGGGCGCTGTCAAGGCTGTTTTCCGCAGCTGGGACAACCCCCGCGCTAACATCTACCGCCGTGAGAACGACATCCCCTACTCCTGGGGTACTGCTGTTAACGTTCAGTCCATGGCTTTCGGTAACATGGGCGATGACTGCGGCACCGGTGTTGCTTTCACCCGTGACCCCGCTACCGGCGCTAAGGGCCTGATGGGCGAGTTCCTGACCAACGCTCAGGGCGAAGACGTGGTTGCCGGCGTTCGTACTCCCATGCCCATCTCCGAGATGGCTGACAAGTTCCCCGAGGCATTCGC
>JAZURG010000092.1:0-3818 GCA_045606145.1 Faecousia sp. | reverse complement strand
CGATCTCCACTACATCTGGTATTCTCCTGTGGAAGCGGATAGCTTTGAGGGACTGCCTCCTGCCTATATCGAGACAGCGGAATTTGACTGTCTCCACGATGACGGCATTTTGTATGCCCAGCTTTTGCGTAACGCAGGCATCGATGTGACTTTGAATGAAACCAAGGGCACCATGCACGGCTTTGACATCGCCACCAAAGCCCCCACAACTCTGGCAGCTATGGAGCAGCGGATCGCCTTTATGAAACGAATGATTTGAGATAGGAGGCTAACATGTTCCAGGATAAAGTCATTGTCATCACCGGCGGTGCGGGTGGTATTGGCAAGTGCATCGCAGAGGAATTTCAAAAACAGGGTGCTCACGTGTGCGTCATCGATTGTGTTGAGGGTGATCACTATGTGGGCGACATTGCCGACAAGGCCACTTTGGAGGACTTCGCCCAAACGGTTATCGCAAAATACGGCAAGGTGGACGTACTGGTAAACAACGCACCTCCCGATTTCCGCGGGATCAATGAATGTACCTATGAGCAGTTCCAGCGCTCCATGGCCATCGGTGTCACCGCGCCTTTTTACTTAAGCAAGCTGTTTTCTCCCCATTTTACGGAAGGTGCAAGCATCATCAATATTTCCTCGTCCCGTGACCGGATGAGCCAGCCCCAGAGCGAAAGCTACACCGCAGCAAAGGGTGGAATCTCTGCCCTGACCCACGCCCTGGCAGTTTCTCTTGCCGGAAAGGTTCGGGTCAACTCCATTTCTCCCGGCTGGATCGACACTGCATACACCGTTTACGAGGGTCCTGATGCCATTCAGCAGCCCGCAGGCCGTGTGGGCAATCCTCTGGATATTGCCAATATGGTACTGTTTCTGGCATCTGACAAGGCCGGCTTCATCACCGGCGAGAACATCTGCATCGATGGCGGTCAGACAAGACTTATGATCTACCATGGGGATCATGGGTGGACGCTGACACCATAATATACACCGCCCTGAAGCAATTTATCTGCTTCGGGGCGGTTTTGTTTGTTAAATTCAAGCATTGACATTGGTACGAAATCGTACTATACTATTCGGGTACGATTTCATACTCGGAGGTATCACCATGAATGAACAATACCGGGATAAGATCCACAGAGTCAACTGCCTGACCAACGATCTGGATGCAATCTATCATCAGGCGGCGCTCAAGCTGGGTATATCGGATAGTGCCATGTTTGTGCTGTATATGATTCACGACAAGGGAGATAACTGCCTGCTATATGATATTTGCCGGGATAGCGGCATCAGCAAACAGACGATCAATTCTGCCGTTAGAAAGCTGGAAAGCGACGGCATTCTGTATCTGGAGCAGGACAAGGGCAGAACAAAGCGGGTCTGTCTGACGCAGAAGGGTAAGCACTATATGGACCGGACAGTGGTCCGGCTGTTTGAAGCGGAGTGCAATGCGTTCCGCGATTGGACAGCCGATGAAATTGATCTGTATCTCCGCCTTCTGGAGAAATATAACGACTCCTTCCGGGTACAGATCGAGAAAATGTAAAGAGGATCCTTGAAGCAATGAAACAACAGATACAGCTTTCTGACCATTTTTCTTACGGACGACTGCTCCGTTTTGTTCTTCCCTCCATCGGCATGATGATCTTTACCTCCATCTATTTGGTGGTGGACGGGTTCTTCGTGTCCAATTTTGCCGGCAAAACACCCTTTGCGGCCGTGAACCTGATCATGCCGCTGATCACCATTTTTGCCACTGTGGGCTTTATCTTCGGAACTGGTGGCTCTGCCATTGTGGCCCGGACCTTTGGCGTAGGCGACAAGAAACAGGCAAATGCCTATTTTTCTTTGTTTACCTATGTGTCCCTTGTTCTGGGTATCATTCTGGCGATCATCGGCATTGTGTTTATCCGCCCCATCGCCAGGGCTTTGGGTGCAGAGGGACAGATGCTGGAAAATGCCTGCCTGTATGCCCGAATCATTTTCCTGGCGCTTCCTTTCAATATCCTGCAGGTATATTTTCAGACCTTTTTCATCACCGCAGAAAAGCCGGAGTTGGGTTTTGCCGTAACCATCTCATCCGGTGTGACCAATATGATCCTGGATGCCGTGCTGGTGATTTCGCTGCCCATGGAATACAAGCTGGCCGGTGCTGCCGTTGCTACTGCCATGAGTCAGGTCATCGGCGGTGTGGTGCCTCTGTTTTACTTTGGCCGCAGGAACAACAGCCTTCTGCGGTTGGGCAAGGCAAGCTTTGACGGCAAGGCGATCATCAGAGCCTGCATCAACGGTTCTTCCGAATTTATGAGCAATGTGGCTATGAGTGTTGTGGGTATGCTCTATAACATCCAGCTTCTCAAATATGCCGGGGAGAATGGTGTTGCTGCTTACGGCGTGATGATGTATGTCAGTATGATCTTCTCGGCGGCCTATGTGGGCTACTCCATCGGTGTCGCACCGGTAATTGGCTACCATGACGGTGCCCAAAACCATGACGAGCTGAAGAGCCTTCTGCGGAAGAGTCTGATTATGCTGGGCATCTTCGGCATTGCCATGACTGTATCTGCCGAGATACTGGCGGTGCCTCTGGCAAAGGTGTTTGTGGGTTATGATGCGCAGCTGATGGATCTGACCGTTTCCGGCTTCTATATTTTCGCACTGTCCTTTGCTTTTATGGGCTATGCGATCTTTGCGTCCGGCTTCTTTACTGCACTGAACGACGGTGTGACCTCGGCTGTAATTTCGTTCCTGCGCACCTTCGTGTTCCAGTGTGCCGCCGTTCTGCTGCTGCCTTTGATTTGGGGCATTGATGGCGTGTGGATCTCCATCGTAGCAGCGGAAGCAATCGCTGTAGCGATCAGTGCTGTTTTTGTGATTGCCAAAAGACGCAAATATCATTATTTGTAAGCCTTTATAAAAACACCGCCCTGCAGCGAATGCTTCAGGACGGTGTTTTTCAGCTAAAAGTTTATACGATTCCCATAGCAATTTCTACCAGCAGAGCGACAATCACAACCAAGGCAGAAATGATAAAGCCGTGGATCATGGGGCGGATGCCTGCCTTCTTCATGCTGGCAAAGGAGGTATTCAGACCGATGGCTGCCAATGCACAGACCATCAGGAATTTGCTGGCACTCTTGGTGCCGGATACAACTGCTGCAGGAATGGGGAAAATGCTTGCCACAATGGACATAGCCAGGAAACCCAGAATGAACCAGGGGAAGATCTTTACGATGGAGAAATTCGCTTTCAGCTCCTTGCCGTCTTTCTGATTGGCAAGGGCTTCCTTGCGCTTGATATTGAGCTGAATGAAGGCGAAAGTGATGACAGTAGGAATGATTGCTAAGGTGCGGGTCAGTTTGACCATGGTGGCAAAGTCGCCTGCACCTTCAGAGAATGCATAACCGGTAGCCACAACGGAAGAAGTGTCATTCACTGCCGTGCCTGCCCAGATGCCAAAGGCTTCGTCGGTCATGCCCAAGGCTCTGCCCATAATGGGAAACAGCACGATCATGGCCATATCGAACAGGAAGGTAGCGGACATGGCATAGGCCACATCATTATCGTCCGCATCAATGGTCGGTGCAATGGCTGCGATAGCACTGCCACCGCAGATACCCGTACCGGCGGAAATCAGATTACTCAGCTTCCAGTTCAGTCCCAATGCCTTGCCGATAAAGTAACCGCCGCCAAAGCAGGTCAGCAGAGTGAATACCATGACTGTCAGGGACATTTTACCCACATGGAGAATGGTGGAAATATTCAGCGACAGACCCAACAAGATAATGGCAAACTTCAGAATCTTCTTGGATGTAAATTTCAGC
>JAZURG010000091.1:0-4183 GCA_045606145.1 Faecousia sp. | reverse complement strand
CGGCGGGACCAAGGCCCCGCCCTACGAATTCTATCGAAAATTGCCGCAAGAACGATACCGAGCGGGTTAGGGAAGTAACGATTAGTACCGCACTGTGCACGAATTGGCCGCGGGCACTGCCCGCATAAACGATCATTTAGCACAGCAGTAACGATACCGGGCAAAGCAAGGCAAAAAAAGACCTGCACCGGTTGGTGCAGGTCTTGAAATTTTACAGCTCGCAGTTGCCAACGGTTCTGGGGAAGGGAATGGAGTCGCGGATGTTGCCGATACCGGTCATATACATGACGATACGCTCAAAGCCAAGGCCGAAGCCGGCATGGCGGCAGGAGCCGTACTTACGCAGATCCATGTAGAAGCCGTAATCATCGGGGTTCATGCCCAGCTCCTCAATACGGGCCTTGAGCAGATCGTAGTTGTCTTCACGCTGAGAGCCGCCGGTGATCTCACCGACACCGGGAACCAGACAGTCAACAGCGGCGACAGTCTTGCCATCGGGATTCAGCTTCATATAGAAAGCCTTGATATCCTTGGGATAGTCGGTAACGAAGACAGGCTTTTTGAAGACCTGCTCTGTCAGGAAACGCTCGTGCTCAGTCTGAAGATCGCAGCCCCAGGAAACGGGATACTCGAACTTGTCGTTGTGCTTTTCCAGCAGTTCAACCGCTTCGGTATAGGTGATGCGGCCGAATTCGTTACTGAGCACATTGTTCAGCCGTTCCAGCAGACCTTTATCCACAAACTGATTGAAGAAAGCCATCTCTTCAGGCGCGTGCTCCAGAACATAGGAAATGATATACTTGAGCATATCCTCCTCCACCCGGAGCAGATCATCCAGATCGGCGAATGCCATTTCCGGTTCGATCATCCAGAACTCCGCGGCATGGCGGGTGGTGTTGGAGTTTTCGGCACGGAAGGTAGGACCGAAGGTGTAGATGTTGCGGAACGCCATGGCAAAGGTTTCACCGTTGAGCTGACCGGAAACAGTCAGATTGGTGGGCTTGCCGAAGAAGTCCTGAGAGTAATCTACCTTGCCGTCTTCGGTCTTGGGGATGTTGTTCAGATCCAGTGTGGTGACCTGGAACATCTCGCCGGCGCCCTCGCAGTCAGAGCCGGTGATCAGGGGTGTGTGGACATACACAAAGTCCCGGTCCTGGAAGAACTGGTGGATGGCCATGGCAGCCAGGGAGCGTACACGGAACACGGCCTGGAAGGTATTGGTTCTGGGTCGCAGATGGGTGATGGTGCGCAGAAATTCCATGGTGTGGCGCTTGGGCTGCAGAGGGAAGTCGCCGGTGGAGGGGCCTTCCACGGTGACAGTGCTGGCCTGGATCTCAAAAGGCTGCTTGCTGTCGGGTGTCAGCTCCACCACACCCTTGACGATCAGCGCGGCGCCGATATTGATCTTGGAAATCTCCTGGAAATTCTCCAGAGAGTCGTTATAGACGACCTGAACGGGGGTAAAATAAGTACCGTCGTTCAGAACGATAAAACCGAACTGCTTACTGGGACGGCGGTTACGGACCCAACCACCAATTTCCACTTCCTTGCCGGCATAAGCAGCGGTGTTCTTAAAAAGCTCACGAACAGAAATCAGTTCCATGATACATTACCTCTCTTGCTTTTGGATAATATGAAAAGTATACGCTAATCCGGCGGAATTTACAAGAGGAAATATTCTGTTTTAGGCACTTTTTCTAAAAAAGCAGAAAAGAAAGATTGCGTTTGCCTGTGGCGGATGCTATAATTTCTCCACAAATAAGAAAAACTTAAGAAACATCGGCAGAACAATTTATATTTTCGTCATAATTCTATGATATAATCAATGCCATGATGTCAGGTAAAGGAGAGTGCACCCGTATGGGGAAGAAGCACCGGTATTTAAAAGAAAAGCCTCGCAAAGTCTGGGCAATGCCCCTTTGGGGCATCCCCGCGGCCTTCTTTTTGATAGAAGTATTTGCATTTTTGTTTTTGCACACAGAGCAGCCGGATTGGTGGCCGCTGGCCTTTGGCCTGCTGTGGGCAGGTATTCTGACTGGGTTGACCAGTGTGCTGCCGCGCAATGTCAGCCGGATCGTCTTTGGTGTGCTGTACTTTGTATTTCTGGGCTATACCGCGGCGGAAACCGGATACTATATTATGTTCAGCCAGATGCTGTGGGTATCGGAATTCCGCTATGCTTCTGAGGGTTCGGAATTTTTCAACGTGCTGCTCCATTACCCTATTGGCTGGTGGCTGTTCCTGGTAGGGTTGATCGCACTGGGTGTGGTACTGGTGTGGCGCTATCCCAAACGAAAAAACCTGTGGCAGAATTATGCGGTGAGCGGTCTGGTCTGCGCGGTGTGCATATGCGGCGCGGTACTGCTGCCGGAAGCGGTATTTCAGCATGACCGGCAGATCCAGTACGCAGGCTCCGATTACGGCCGTGCCCAATCTGCCGAGGCTGCCTACGACAATATGTTCAATACCCACAGGCTGTACCGGGTCTGCGGCATTTATCAAACAGCCGTCAAGGATGTGTACCGGGACTATATTTACCCCATTATGCCCGGCTATGCCAGAGCACAGGCTGCGGCACGGCAGGAGATCAAGGCTTATTTTGATGCCCGGGGAGAGCGGCAGGAGAATGCCATGACCGGCCTGTTTGCCGGAAAAAATGTGATCCTGGTGCTGATGGAATCCATGGATGATTTTGCTCTGGGAGAGCATACACCTACTATTAACCGGCTGATGGATGAGGGTATCAACTTTACCAATTTTTATACCCCCGGTTACGGCGGTGTCCGGACCTTTAATTCGGAGTTCTGCGGCAATACAGGCTCTTTTCTGACCACCAGCGGCGGCTATGCCTTTGACTATGTCACCAACGACTACCGCCAATCCCTTGCCAATGTGCTGCGCACCGAGGGCTACAGCGCCAAAGTCTATCACTACAACGATCCGGATTTTTACAGCCGCGGTGTGTTCTCACCCGCCATGGGTTATGAGGATTACGTGTCCTATGATGACTATGACGAAAATAAGCAGGATCTCTATAACGATCAATTCCTGTTCGATCATGCGGAAATAGCCGGTGATTTCTTCCGAAATGGCCCAAAGCTGAATTTTATCATTACCCGCAGCGCCCATCTGAGCTACAAGTATAATGAGGTGCTGAGTCACTATGCCTTGAAGCAGTATCCGGAATACAAAGGCATGACCGGCGATGAAGAGCTGGATTGCATGTATGTAAAGGCAAAACTGGTGGATGACATGTTCGCAAGACTTCTGCAGGAGCTGGAAGCCAAGGGCGAACTGGAAAATACGGTGATCGTGGCCTATACGGATCATTATGCCTACGGTTTCAAAAATGTAGAACTGATGCTGGAAAAGTCCGGTGTTGAGGATATTCTGCTTCTGGAAAAGACTCCCTGCTTTATTTGGAGCGCTGATGGCCCGAATCTGGAAGTGGAAAAGACGCTGAACACGGCTGACCTGCTGCCGACGGTGATGAATCTGCTGGGCGTGGATCCTCCTTATGATTATATTGGACAGGATGCCTTTGATGACCGGTATGAGGGTTACGCTCTATTCCCTGACGGAAGCTGGGTGTGCGACGGTGTGGCTTATTCTGCCGCAACGGAGGATGTCTTTATTCTGCAGGAAGGTAAGACAGCGGATCCAATCAGAATGGAAACAATGGCGGCTTATGTCAATGACTTCGTGCGGATCAACAATATGATTCTGGAAACGAATTATTACAAGATAAAATAATTTCCCGGGGTGCAGATGATAAGCTGCACCCCGGTTTGATCGTTAATTTGAGCAGAAACCGAAAGCGCACGTCATTGCGAGACCAGTGCGTACACTGGTCGTGGCAATCCCGCAAAGATCCCGGAAACCTATGGGGATTGCAACGTCGATGCGTTCCTCGCAATGACATGGTGCTTTGGAAGTTACTTCGCTAAATGATCGTTTAGCGGCGAGCCGCCGCCCCCATTTCGCACCGGGACTCCTACTAATCGTTTTTGCCTTGCTTTGCCCGGTATCGCTACTGCTGTGCTAAATGATCGTTTAGCGCAGCATCCAAAGCCTTCCCCCTCGGGGGAAGGTGGCTGCCCGAAGGGCAGACGGATGAGGGGTGTGGCTGCTTTTCGACCCCTCATCAGTCAAAAATCAAAGATTTTTGACAGCTTCCCCCCAA
>JAZURG010000090.1:0-3162 GCA_045606145.1 Faecousia sp. | reverse complement strand
CAACATCGGCACCAAGCAAAAGTACATCCGGGTCTACACCGCAAGGCTGATTGCCTATCTGAACGGTACGTTAGCCGGTGTATAAAGAGAGGGTGCGTGTTTTCCTGTGGAGATAGAGAGAAAGAATATCAGGTGATATGGGCAGCCGGAGTGCTAACCATATCACCTGATTTTTTATATATTGCGAGGAAGGAGGAGAAAACCGTGAAGTGTCTGAAAAAATGGGATTGGCTCAAGATTCCCAGAGCAGAAATTCCTTATCATGCCAAGGGAATTATGATCTATTATCTGCGGCTGGCATCCCGTGCGGCATTCCGTAAGGGTACTGCCCGCTACTGCGGTTATACGAATGCCGTAGAGGTTGGGTCCTGGGTCGGCGGTATGGTTGGCCTCAAGAGCATTCTGGAAGTAAAGAAACGCAGGGATGCGCTGGAGATTATGGACGAGCTTCAGATGCTGGGTTATATCACCTACACGCTGGAGCCGGATACCAAGGTTTTGACCTACAAGATTACCGACTGGATTGTCGAATGCTCCGGCAAGGCGTGCAGTGAAGGCAATATTTACACCACGCCCAAGTATGGGTTTCTTTGCATGCCCAGAAATATCACGGAACGGCTGGTGGAAAAGGGTCACAAGTTCGGCGAGGTGGATGCCTGGCTGGATCTGTGGTGTCATACTGTCTATCGGGACAAGGGCAATGCTTTCTCCTTCCTCGCCCCTGCCATCCAGTATGGCAAGTTCGGCTCTGTTCTGACCCTGGAAACGCTGGGCAAGCGCTGGAAGTGGGAGAAGACCAAGGTCTGGCGCTTCTTTCAGTTTTACTGCTCCTACTTTCCACTGCACCGGCTGCCCGGCTCCTTTGGCTGCGTGATCTTCAACAGATGCTACCCTACCCAGGACGAGTGTGACGATCCCAGTGATGAGGAAGTTATGCGCATTCTGGAGCTTATACGCATTAAGGCCCGTAATGCGCATACAGAAGGAACTGACAACGAGCGGATCAACCGCTTTGTTGCCTGTAAGAGCCGCAAGGTGATTAACGATTTGGAGGATGAATACACCAAGGAAGAGATTCAGGAAAAGAATAAAGAAAGTTCGGATTTCCGGCACCGGCAAAACAGCCGCGTTGGGGAAATCCCCCCTATAATACGCGCGTATGTTTCTCATGGTAGGAACTGTAAGAATAGTAGGAATTGTATTTATGACTGCAGTAGTATAGATATAGGGGAAAGCGAAAGCTTGGAAAATTGGGATATAGGGGCAGTGCGCCTAAATTCGCTGATGACCTTTTTTGACTTAGATACCTGCTAGAGGAGGCACAAATGAAGCTGCATGATAATCAACTGAATCTGATCCTGCATCTGATCAGACTGAACATTATGACCTATGAGGACTGCCTGAAGTTCCTGGACACGGAAAACACCGGGGATATGATCGCCATGTCCTATGTGTTCCGTCCTTTGACCAAGAACGGCTATGTGGCCAAAAGCAAGGATGGTATTGTCACGGTCCTCCAGAAGGGCAGGAATCTGTTCCCGGAGGAAAGCCCGTTGATCTCTGTTGCCAGCAGAGGAAAGTCCCGGTTGCGGGTACTGCACGTGTCCAGAGTGTGTATGTGGATGGAAAAGAACGGTGTTCCCATCTCCGGAGAACTGATGGATACGGAAGAACCCTACTTCATTCCCTCTGCCCGTTGGAGGGATATCGCAAAGGGAATTCTGTCCACAACCCGGTTTGCAGGGGTTCTGCTGGCTTACGAAAAGCGGTACGCGGTTTATGACATTGGAGATGGAACCATGGACTGGCAGCTCCGGGCAGAGAGCTCCCTGTTTTATTACAAATACGGCTCCTTTAATACCAAGGCCGATGGGATGATCCTGATCTGCGAGGATGGAAGAAAGCATGAGATTGCCCGACAGATCATCCGCCAAACCATGTGGGCCCGGAAGACGCTTTTGAAGGATCAGTACGCCGAAACTGACAAGCCTGTAAAGTATTCCAAATCCCCTATTAAGCTGCGGACTCAGTATGAGCATGTCTATTTGACTACTCCCTCCCTGTTGCCGATCAGTCTGGAGCGGATCTACGACGAAGAGCATTACATCGTAAACGGTGTGCGCGGAGCTCACCGATTGAGCGAACGTAAGCTGGGAGATGTTGAAGTCTATCCCAAGAGATACTATCTGAATCCTGCCTTCGATATCCTGAAGCTGGTTCATTTTTTCTCCGAAGTAAAGGATGATCTGGATAACCTGCCGGATGGCTATGTCTCTCCCATTGAGTACTTCATGGTTGTTTATCCGGAGGATCTGGAGGTAGCCAGGATGTATCCGGATGTCAACGAAGCAAAGGGGGTGAATATCCGTGTTTATAGACCTGCACAAGGCTCTGGAGAGGGTTGAGGAGAATCTGCCCAAGGACAGAAAGATTACCTTCGAGATGTTGAAAAAAGCCTACGAGCAGACGCTGTGGCTTCGTAGTCACATCCTCGGTGTGATGTACGATATGATCGATTTCGGTTCCGCAACCAAGCGGATCGTCGGGGAAGTGTCGGTTTCCCAGACTGATTCTGATAAAATGGTCTGCCTGGTGATACCGGAGCCGCTACCGGGACTGAAGGAACTGACCGGCACTCTGGAAGAGCACTGGGTCCGGATGATCCACGAAGCCATCGCCAAGCAGGCAAAGATCGGTATCCCTTATTTCAAGAAGGCCCATGTCCACATCCGGATCACCGCACCCCGGGGGACCAATAACAGCAAGGTCTGGGACACCTCCAACCGGGCCATCAATGTGATCATCAACAACCTGAAGGGTATCTTTTTCGATGACGATGACTTCGAGCATATGTCCTGCAGCGTAGTGGCCAGCTGGGGCAAAATCGGTATGACAGAAGTAAGAATTTGCGACCATGAGGACCTGAAAAAGTGCGGAATATTCCGATAAAACAGGTCCAAACCATAGTGATTCATAAAGTGTCATGGAGAAAAGAGACGGATGCAGAACATCTTATGGATTGGTTTGTATCACTCATAATCGGCAGATTCAATTAGAGTCTTGCTTCAGAACTCCCGATTCTCTGCACGGTACTGTTGGGGCGTTTTGCCAACCACATCCCGGAAGGCCTCCGAATAATGGCTGGAGGATGCAAAATGCAGG
>JAZURG010000089.1:0-8616 GCA_045606145.1 Faecousia sp. | reverse complement strand
CCATACGAGCCATCTTACTGGCGGCGGGGGATTGTCAAGGGGGCGCTTTTGCTCGTAGCGCCCCTTGACCCGGCTTCTTTCCTCCCTTTCTTGCCGGAACAAGAAAGGGAGCCCGCCGGGAGGCACACCGCAATAACAGGGTTCGGGAATCTTTATATTTTCGAAAAACGATTGGCACATCGGTGCGCGCACCGGCATGGTAATGACATAGTTTTTTGACAGTCTCAAGAACCCATTGTAGACATGCCGTCTGCAATGGGTTCTTTTCTATTCGGCAAAGAGTTTTTTTTGAAAGAGCTGGGAAACGCTTTCCAGCCTTCCGTCTGCAAAGGGACTTTCCAGATCGTATCTTTCGGCAAAATCAAGCAGGTAACTGCTTTGGTCGGTTAAGCACTGCAGGTACAATTGCAAGCCGGCACCTTGTTCGCCTTGCTCCAGTTGATATAGCTGCAGAGCCAGATCATTGCTGACCACATAGCTGATATTATACAGCGGATCTGTAAAGATGTGCGTAAAGGCGATCAGCTCCCGCGGATCCCATTGGCGGCTGTCAAAACCGAACTGTTTTCCAATCTGTTCATATATACGCAAAATGTTTTCTGCGGTCAAGTCGCTGCCGGTCAGCCGGTATAGCTGATGTTCAAACAGTGTATAGGCACTGCACTCCACATAAGTGTAAAGGCTGTCTGCCATCTTCAGTTTTGTCAGCGTTTGAACATCCTCGCCGTAGCAAAGGCTTAGGTATTCAAAACCCTGAGAATGGATCTCCGCAATGTCCGTACCCGCATAGGTTCCATAGCACAGATAGTCACTGACAAAATGGCCGAATTCATGGGCAAAGGTCAGCTTATCTCCTTGGTCTCCATAGGGATATATAAACACAAAAGGAGATGCATAGCTCCAAAGATAAAGCTCAAAGGAGGCTGGATATTTGTTGTCGCTATGTCCAATATCATAGAGCTTGCTGTCGGACATCGCCTGAAAGGCTTCCTGGATATCGCCGCCCATAGCGTTGGCAACCTGGGATACATACTGGAATGTTTCGTCCTCCGCACACTGGGACAATGCTTCCTGCCATATGCCGGAGTTATTCACCTGTGCATACAAGTCGGGGAAAGTATCACTGATTCGCAGGACATAATCCTCTGCCTGGGCCGGGGAATAATCTCTGGCATAATTGCAGGCATAGGCATATTCCACATAATCCGCGTAGCCGGTATGCGCGGCGATCTTCTGCCGCACGGTCACAAGCTTTACCAAAAGCTCAGTTACAGGAACGGTATACTTGGAAAAGTATTCCTCAGAGTAGACTTCCAGATCCGATCCCTCACTGGTCAGTGCGTAATACTGATTGACCAGTTCTGCTTCTTCCTCCAACAGCGAAAGGTAAACGCTGTCATATATCTCTTCCGATTCGTAGGGGACAAAGAAGTCAGCACCAAAGTAGTCGTCCTGCTCCAATTGTTGCCGGAAGGGCGATTTGGCAAGCTCCTGATACAGGTCTTCCAGTGCCGCGTACATTGCCGGTTCTGCTTCCGCGCAGAAATCGTATTGTTTGCGCCAATAGATATCATTCATACTGGCGCAATAATGGATATTGGCAAGGGCGCAATTGGTGAAAAACCGGTCGTAGTAACTGTAAAAGTCATTAATGGCGGAAAGAACATCCTCTAAGGTGGCTGCGTTTTGGCAGCGGTCCAGAATGGTCTCCAATGTTGTTTGCAGCTCCGTCAGATCCGGACGGGTATACTCCATTTGCGCAAAGGGCGTGGTATCATAACGGCCATAGAAGGCATCCCGAAGCCGGTTATAGTCCACACAGCCGCTGAGCAATACGCAGAGTATCAGCAGCAGACATAAAAAACGTCTAAACTTCATGCATGTGCTCCTTCCTGACAAATAATTACTTCTTTGAACACAATTATAGCATATACCGGCGCACAGCACAATAGTTTCTGTTGCACGAATCATCCTCGTGTGGTACACTACAATGAAAGGAGGGATCCATATGAACTGGAAACTATTGATTCTAATTTTGGTAACTGTGCAGCATATCTACCAATTGGTGCTGCATATTGTGCAAAACCGATCCGCAAACAACCCGACACCTGCCAATGTGGCGGATGTCTATGACACGGAAACCTATGAAAAATGGAAGCGCTACAGCGCCGAAAAGGGCCGCCTGGGCATTATCTCCACTTTGGTCTCCTGGGTCATGATGATGGTGCTGCTCTGCACCAATGCGTACGCGGCGGTAGCGGACCTGTTCCCCAGCGGTGTATTCATGCAGCTGTTGGCAGTACTGCTGCTCCATGCTGTTGTAGAAGCGGTGGTCAATGCCGGATTAAACTATGTGTCAACCATGATCATTGAAGAAAAATACGGCTTTAACCGCTCTACTATGAAGACTTTTATTACCGACCAGATCCGGAATTTCTTGTTGGAAGTGCTGCTGAGTGTGGGTTTGATGTGGATCTTGTCCGGTTTGCATCGGGCCTTGGGTGATTGGATGATCCTGCTGTTTGCGGGCGTTGTGTTCTGTATTACTCTGCTGATCTCCTTCCTGTATCCTCTTTTCAGCCGTATCGGCAACAAGTTTGTGCCGCTGGAAGAGGGGGAACTGCGGGATAAGCTGATGGCACTGCTGAATAAGCATGGCTACCGGGTCAAGGCCATTGAAGTGATGGATGCCTCCCGCCGCACCACCAAACTCAATGCCTATTTTACCGGCTTTGGAAAAATGAAGACCATTGTTTTGTATGATAATCTGGTCAACACCATGTCCACCGATGAAATCTGCGCGGTGTTTGCCCATGAGCTGGGCCACGGCCTGCACAAGGATGTGCTGAAGCAGCAGATCATGAATTTCGGCAATCTGCTGCTGATGGCTCTGGTGGTATGGCTGGCGGTGCGGCAACCGCTGATGCATGCAGCCTTCGGCTTCACACAGGTCAACTACGGCTTTGCCTATATCCTGCTGGGCGCCGGTCTCGGCCTGATCCAACCCCTGACCGGCATGGCCATGAGCGCTTACAGCCGCTTTGCGGAGTATCGGGCCGACCGGCAGGCAGTGCAGGAAGGCTACGGCGAAGCCCTGGTAAAGGGACTGAAGATCCTTGCAAAGGAAAACTTTGTCCATTTGGCACCGGCCAAGCTGCTTGTTGTTCTGGAATACAGCCATCCGCCGCTAAGCGAACGCATCGAAGCAATAGAAAAATCGATTTAAAATGAAAGGGTCTGCTGCAAAATCATGATTTTGCAGCAGACCCTAATTTTTATACCCCCAATTCACCAGATATGGATGCAGGAAATATTCTATTTTGTGATAATCACTTATGAATCACAGCTATGCATGGGCAGACCTTTTTCAACCAACAAAACAGAAAGCAGCGCGCTGCTATTTTTTTATGGCATGGAACACAGCTTCCCATCGCTGTTTATGACTCTTATCGGTATGCAGAGGCTGAAAGCCGACAGAGAGGTAAAGCCGTATTGCGGGGGTACGGAAATCGTCAGTGGAGAGAACGGCGCTTTTATAGCCTCTGTCGGCAAGCGTGTTGAGGGCCGCAATAGCGATCAGCTTTCCGGCACCCATTCCTTGGGCATCGGCCCTCACCCCTACCATTCTGAACCAACCCTCGCCAGGGTAATGACTATTCTCTACAGCTGTGATGGTTGCGATA
Organism: Faecousia sp.; assembly: GCA_045606145.1. Taxonomy (GTDB): domain Bacteria; phylum Bacillota; class Clostridia; order Oscillospirales; family Oscillospiraceae; genus Faecousia. The sequence goes on along the minus strand of JAZURG010000089.1, from coordinate 4,933 downwards.
TCCGAGCCATCCTTTGAAAGGTACAGCACCTTTTCGGGACTGTAATCGCCTGCTTTGATAAGAAAATCAAAGTCATAGTGTGTACCGAAGGCGCTCTCTATGAGAAGCTCCCAGTTCTTCTCCTCGCCAACCTGATGGGTGTGGATACAGAACCCCTCTGGCAGAACCAGTCGGGGTGTTCTTGTGATATCAGGATTGCGCATAATTAGTTGTGTCATACCCATTCCTCATTTTCTGTTCTGTCTTCCATTAAGACTTCGAGATGTGCAGGGGGATCGCCACAGTCGTAAATATCCATAGTTGCGCCACCTTGCATTGCACAGGCATGTGCGGTAAGTCCGGGAATATTATACCGCGCAGCTTGCCATGCGTTAGTGGGGGAAAGCTTGTTGGTCATGTATGCCTGACAGAAGTCGTCTATCATAAATTTGTGAGTTCCTGCGTGCCCCGTTTTTATACTTGCATATGAGGTGGGAAGCCTGCTTACGATCTGGATAGGGGCTTCGCCTGTGGACCATGTGCCATTGATGGCATTTGTCATAAAGTCGGGATCATTTCTGTGCGCGGTGAGATCGGTCGGATTCAAAAGCTCACTTACATCCTCATAATCACACTTTTGACCATCGGGTTGCATTTTTATGTAGCTGTGCTGCATAAGGGAGCATTCGTAAGATGCTTTTTCACCGTTGAAGCTGGAAATATATGTTTCGGGTACATGCCAACCGATGCGGCGGTTCTCACTTATACGGACAATAGAGTTGTCGCTCATTTTCAGCAGCATAGAAGAATTTGAGAAGGGGTTATCCCACCAATTTTTCCCCTCACCGAATATTTCGGGATCAGCTTTATCCTCGTATCCAAAGGCAGATACCTTTACAGCGTGTGCCTTGGTTGCGGAAAGTATCATAGAAGTGGAGTGGGTGGGGTAATAGAAGGGGGGGAGGCCTGCCATTTTGCGCCAGAGGTCACCTTCGGTGTATTTGAAGGTATCGTACAGCCGAGTCATATCATGGTTGTATTGTGCTTCCGCATAGACCAGATCGCCAAGTTCACCTGACGCAAATTTTTGACGGCAAAATATGGCCGCAGGGCGGTATATACCGGTTTCTCCCATGGAGTAGGTAAGTCCTGTTTCGCCTACAAGACGTACGATCTCCTTAATCTCCTCTATGTCAGTAGCCATTGGCACGGCACTGTAGACATGTTTACCCGCTTTAAGAGCCTCAATTGCCATATATCCATGCTGGTTTCTCTGTGAAAAGATGGCGATACTGTTAATTTCGTCTGAGGCGATGGCCTCTTCAAAGCTGCTGAATATTTTATCTACCTTGAACTGTTCCATATATTCCTGCGCCCGATGGGGGAATTTATCACATACTGCCACGAATTCACAGGCAGGATGCTTTTGAAACAGGGGTACAAAATTTCTGGCAAATTGCCCGCAACCGATAATACAGATCCTGATCTTTTCCTTCATTGTCCGATCCTCCTTGGTAATGAGTATTTCCATCTTATCAACCTTTTGTGTGTTATAGAATGGTTGTGTGTTGAAAATAATTGTATCTATGTTGCAAATACCTGAGAAGGTTGTTGATAAACATTATTGCCCGTGATAGTATTTTTCAGAAAAATGTTGTATAAGGAGGATGCTATGAGTTACTCTACCGATAGATATAATATAGAAGGAGCAATGATAGGTAATATAGCCCTCACAAATTGTGGGATTACTGAGAATCATCCTCTGCATAACAGCGGTAAAAGAATATACCAGGATTATTCCATACATTTTATCGTTGAGGGGAAGGGCACATTTATATGTGATGGCAAGGAGTACCGACTCTCTGCCGGAGAGGGGTTTTTGATCCTCCCGGGGGTGCCGAACCAGTATATAGGAGATGAAAGGGAGCCTTGGAAGTACGTCTACATCAGTTTTATAGGGCCGGGAGCTGAAATGCTGATAGCGGATGCGGGACTGGGACGGGATAAGTATACCTTTTCATATTCTATGGATTGGGATGCGTTGAGGGATATTTACGCAATGCACAAGGCAGGAAAAAACCGTTTGGCAAAGGGCTATGGTGTACTGGGATATCTGTTAGTGGTGATGAGCCACCTTGTTGCCAAAGAAAAAACGGGTACATCTTCTATGTTGTCGCCAAAGTTTTATGTTGAAAAAGCGAAAAGGTTCATTGCAGATAATTATATGTACGACATTACGGTGGAGAATGTCGCTGCGCATGTGGGGATTGACCGTACATATTTGTATAAATTGTTTTTGAAATATGAGGACTGCGCACCTTCAAAGCATATTTGGAATATACGCCTTGATATGGCTGCGAGGAAGCTAAGAGAGGAGGATCTGCCGCTGAGCGAAGTGGCGTTGTCTTCAGGTTTTGGCGATGTTTCGCACTTCTATAAAGCGTTTTATGCCAAGTACAAGCTCTCTCCAAAAAAATACAGACAGACCAACTGTGTATCGGAAAGGGAGAAGTAATGGATTATATACTTATGACGGTGTCTATCATTTTCGCAGCGGCAAACAGTTTAATACTGAGACAATTTAGGAACAGAACGTTTAAGACCACAGGAGATGTGTTTTTCTTTAATGGGGGAGTAAGCCTTGTATGGACTGTGACTATGGCATTGTGGTCGGTGGTATCGGGGGATTGTTCAGTAAGCGTACTCAGTGTTGTTTTTGGTGTAGTCTATGGTGCAATACTTTGCTTGTTTTTATATTTCAAAACAGAGGCGCTTGCTAACGGACCCGTGTCCCTAACAACACTGATTGGCAGTTGCGCATTTATTATTGCAACAGGCTTCGGGGTGCTGTATGCGGCTGAAACAGTGAGTGTGAGTCAGATCATTGGAATGTCGCTGATTATGTTTTCTCTGATTTTGTGTATCAATCCCCAAAAGAGTGCAGAGAAGCTTAGTGTAAAGTGGTTTGTTTATTGTTTTGCTTTTTTTCTGGCAGGCGGGCTTGTTGGGATTTTTTATAAGATTTTTGGCGCGTCAGCGGTTGCGAATCAGGTGAATTCTATGATGCTGAGCGCGTCAGTTTCCTCCTGTGTACTATTCTTTTTGTTGGGAGTTCTTGTCCATAGGGTTAAGCAGGAAGAATGCCCACGTATTGACCGCGGTGCTTTGCTGTATATCCTATTAAGCGGTGTGACCGGGTGCTTGTATATTCGTCTGAATATATCGTTGTCCGCAGTGATTCCCGCGGCGGTGTTTTTTCCTGTGTCCAACGGCGCGTTGGTGATCATATCCACAGTGGCAGGTGCCGCAGCCTTTGGAGAGAGGCTGAGTAAGGTGCAATTTGCAGGTATCCTCCTGGGACTTTTGGCGATCGTGATAATCGGCTGCGCAGATACTTTGTTCGCTTTGCTTGGATAAATGCTTTTTGTGCATCCCGGTGTTTTGATTTGTCAGTGGAAACCATGGGCGGTAACAGAAGACCCCAGCCAAGCTACTTGTGGTTCTGGAATACAGCCATCCGCCTCTGAGTGAGCGCATTGGCGCCATTGAGATGGCGCAAGGTGAAAAAACTTCGGCAAACCGTGCTACCTCCCGCAATGCACACTAATTAAGAACAATACCTCCGGAGATTGATTGATATAGTCCCCTTAGAGTAAGCACTCAAAAGTATTGTTGTTTTGAGTGCTTACTCTAAGGGGACTATATTACCGTACGTGCGGACAAAGCTTTATGCGTTTGGTACATTGCAAGCGGGAAAAAATAGATTGATACACTGTGGTTGCAAATTAAAGGGGAGCATGATATAGTAACAAAAAAGAAACTGTGACGGGAGGTGCGCCGTATGCCGATCAGACATGAAAAGATAAAACACAATTTAACTGTCAGAAAAAGTGCCGGGCCCGGTATGGGTATTGATCATTGGCATCAACGGGCAGAGCTTGTCTATGTTATGGACGGAGCATGTCAGATTCGCATCAGCAAACAGCAACGGCTTTGCGGGCCGGGAGATTTGGCTGTAATCCGTAGCGGAGAGATACACTCCCTTTTGAGTAACTATTACTCGACTTATATCTATACCTTCGATCCTGCAATGTTTTCTCAGTTTTTACCTGAGTTCCGTTTTCCCAAAAGCTTTATTTCTGCCGAAGAACAAAAAGAAGCGGGTCTGGATAGGGAGATCGCACGGCTGTTTGATGAGATCTATCGGGAGAAAGTGGCAGAGGAGCCTTTGTGCGAGCCCATCATGCGGGCGGATGTTCTTCGGCTTTACAGCCTGCTCATCCGGCACTTTGAGGATAGCACCCCCAGAGATGAGAAATCGCTGGCGCGGCTTCAGCAGTTTCAAACGGCCTTGGAATATATCGCGGAGCATTACGCACAGCCCATTACACTGGCGGATGTAGCAGAGGTCATCAACTATACGCCTTCTTATGTTTCAACACTGTTTGTATCCTGTGCCGGTGTGAATTTTAAGACCTACCTGGATAACTTCCGAATCAAAAAGGCAGCGGATCTACTCTGCTCCACCCACCTGACTGTTACGGATATTGCACTGCAATGCGGCTTTGAAAATGTTCGTACCTTTAATAATGTGTTCCGCCGCATTACAGGCCAAAGTCCAAGCCAACTCCGAAAAACCAATGTATGATGTATTTGCCGCTATTGGAAGCATGTGCCAGATTGCTTCCGATGGCGGCTTTTTCTTGTACCCTTAGCAATATAAATGATCGTTTAGCGTACCATCCAAAGCCTTCCCCCTCGGGGGAAGGTGGCTGCCCGAAGGGCAGACGGATGAGGGGTGTGGCTGCTTTTCGACCCCTCATCAGTCAAAAATCAAAGATTTTTGACTGCTTCCCCCCAAGGGGAAGCCTTTAGGGTGCGGTGGTAGTTTGTGAGATAAACGATCATTTCGCGTATCATCTTCCCATGCTGCGGCGCATATTTTTCTTGCAAA
>JAZURG010000088.1:0-2239 GCA_045606145.1 Faecousia sp. | reverse complement strand
ACGCAAGAGATTAACAAAGGATGTGGAGAGCGGTATTCGAGTTGAGGATATAATCGAAAGAAGTATAACAAGAATACCGATGTATGACACACTCAACACGATTAAAATTGACACCAACGAAAAGACCGTGGCTATGATTGCTAACGAAATCAAGCTGCTTTGATGTTGTCAAATTCCAATTTGTCGAATAGAAGCAGGATCTTCGGATCCTGCTTTTTTTATACCCAAAACAGGGAAATCCTTAAATCCGCTTCAAATGGACCGCAAAAAATAAAAGGTAGAAAATTTAAAAATATTTTTTCAAAAAGGTTCCGCTTTGGCCGCCTTATTTCTCCTATAGGTAGAGGGGCAGTATATCGCATAGTAGAACACTTGTTCGATAATTATACCAAACAAGAAACCGAAATGCAATAAAAATTCTGTGAACAGATGACTGCTCTGACCATCACCTATGAAAGGAGGAACGCGTATGCCCTTAATTCTCACGCCATCCCAGATAGAACGGGTACAGAAAATGATACCCAACTGCTGCAACTGGGACGAGGGGATCTGCCTGCTACTGGAAATGCCTTGCCCACAGCAGCTGTCTGTAACCCGGATCAACTGCAAGTATTTCCGGGAAGCGGTACTACCTACCAACCAAAGGCTCTATCAATCCATTATGAACAACAACTAGGAGGAACGAAAATGAAAAAGCTGAATGACCAACTGATCATCGGTGTTGACCATGGCTATGGCAACATCAAAACCGCAAACCACTGTTTTAAGACCGGTATTTTGGGATATGACAATGAACCCCTCTTCACCGGCGATATGCTGACCTATGGCGGTCGGTATTACCTGATCGGTGAAGGACACAAGGAATTTATCGCAGAGAAAATCAAGGACGAGGACTACTATCTGCTGACCCTGGTGGCTATTGCCAAGGAGCTGAAAGACGCAAACCTTACGGAGGCTAATATCGTCCTTGCCGCAGGATTGCCGCTGACCTGGACTTCCGGGCAGAAGAAGGAGTTTGCCGCCTACCTGGGCAAGAACAAAGAAGTGGACTTCAACTACAAGAAAACCGACTACCACATCACCATCGATGATGTGCGTATCTACCCCCAAGGCTATGCCGCCATCGCTGAATTTGCTTCTACCATGAAGGGCCTGAATCTGGTCGCTGACATCGGTAACGGCACTATGAATGTGCTTTATATGGTCAACGGCAGACCCCAAAACGGAAAGATGTACACGGAGAAATTCGGCACCTACCAGTGCACCCTGGCAATCCGGGAAATGTTTATGCAGAAAACCCAGCGGGAGATCAACGATGCCATCATCGAAGAAGTCCTCTGCACCGGTACTGCGTCTATTCCCGCAGCGGATATCAAGATCATCCGCATGATCGCAAAGGAGTATGTGGACGGCATCTTCCGCAGACTCCGGGAGCATGGCTATGACGAGGGCACCATGATGCTCTATATCACCGGCGGCGGTGGATGCCTTGTGAAGCACTTTGGCAAGGTCAATGCAGACCGGGTAAAATTCGTGGACGATATCTGCGCCGCAGCTAAGGGATATGAGTATTTGGCAGAACTCCAGTTAGGAGGTAAGGGATGAATGTATATCGTATCAATCTGCGCTTTGACCTGGATGATGAGCGGGAGCGGATGGCGGCAGAGTATCTGCAGCAGTTTCCGCAGCGAGGCAAGACCACCCGTAACCGCTTTGCCGTAGATGCGCTGTGTGCCTATATCTCCCGCATCGAACAAGATGACAGACCGCTGCTTGAGAGTATCCGGCAGATGCTACGGGAAGAGATTAGTGGTGCAAGCATTACCCCAACCATTCCTGCTGTTAAGACGGTAAACACAGAACTGACCGAAGAGCAGAAAGAGGAAAATCGCCGCAATGTATTGCAGGATTTGGATGATCTGTTTGGCTGAGCCAAAACCCCGGTTTTTGGCACAAACGCAGAAAAATCTCAAAAATGATGTGCCACCGTGGCACAAGCGGAATCAAGTTCCCAAATTGGGAACTTGATTTCAAAAGAGCGGGTATGGACGGTCGGAGTTCGACCGGCAGGTGCCGGGAGCAGGACTGTCCTATACCATAACGAGCAGGGAACTTGTGCTACAAGTTCCACATCCGACAGCTTCCACTGCCGGACCTTTAAGGGCGCTGCCCCTAACACCCCGATTGAAAGGAAGGATTTTATGACAGAAAAAACAGAGGTGATCAACACCCGCTTCTC
>JAZURG010000087.1:0-3833 GCA_045606145.1 Faecousia sp. | reverse complement strand
AGGTAGTTGGTGTGCTTTCCTCCTTCGTAACAGCGGAAGAACGGCGTAGCAACCTCCAGCACCGGATGTACTTCCACACCGCAGTACGGACAGGTAAGGCGCTGCCCGGAATACGCCTCCTCAATTTTCACGGTCTTTCCGGTTCGCTTGTTAATGGCTTCAACAATCATATCAATCATCCTTTCAGAATTAATTATGTAACAAAAAATGCGGCTGCACGGAATAAGGAAATTCCGGTCAGCCGCATCAATCATCCCATCATCTCCAACTGGATCTCCCTACTCCCAAAGGAGTGATCCAGCTCCGTCACATCCCGGGTGTATCAAATAAGCATACGATACCCCGGCTCCACATTTCTATATTTACTTGACTCTAGTATAGCGACTGTTGTCTTTACTGTCAATATATTCGCGCAAAAGTTCGCAAAAAGTTCATAATTGCGGATTAATGTTGCTTTTTTATGCCAAAATCTCCCCTGTATTGCAAACAGAGGAGATTTCGTTGTTGTTAGTACTCTAGGCCTTTATATAATTTTGTAAGATATTCCAGAACATGCAATGCCTCTGTGCTGACATCATTTACGCTGCACAGTTTGCTAAACTCTTGGCAGAGCTGTTCCATTTGGATTTTGAGTGCCTTATGCACTCTTGGATTTCCGATGACCACAACATCCCGTTGCAGCATACGGCGAATACAATAATCCTATTTGGACATCCCTGATAAGGCCGCCAATGCGTCGATCTCGGCATTTTCCTCAGGAGATACCCGAACACCGATCGTCTTGCAACGCCAGCGTCCCTGCCCATCGCGAGCCTTAGCAGACATTTTCGTCACCTCCTTCCTGCAACGCATTCAAATCAGCAGCCATTTGCCGTTGCACAGTGGGAAACAGATGGGCATACCGGAAGGTAATGTCGATAGACTCATGTCCCATCCGCTCCGCAATTGCCACGGCACTGTATCCCATATGAATTAACAGGGATACATGGGAATGCCGCAAATCGTGCACTCGAATTCGCTGCAAGCCCATTGCTTTGCTGCCCTGTTCCATCTTGCTGTAGAGATAACTTTTGGATAGCGGGAACAAACGGTCATCCGGTCGTGGGTCATACAGTTTTTCAATATAGTACTGCATTTCCTCCGCCAGGAATGCTGGTATTTCCACGATTCGGTTGCTTTTCGGGGTTTTCGGCTCGGTGATCACATCTTTTCCTTTCAAGTGCTGAAAGGTCTTGGTAATGGAAACCGTCTTCTTTTTGAAATCAAAGTCATCAATGGTCAAAGCCAGTGCCTCGCCCTCACGCAAGCCGCACCAATAAAGCATTTGGAAGTAGTAGTAACCCACAGGATCGTCCATCATATATTCAGAGAATTTCAGGTATTCCTCACGGGTCCAGCATTTCATTTCTATGCCTTTTTCACTGCCCATATTGCCAACTGTTCTTGCAGGGTTTTCCAAAAGCTTGTGGTAACGGACAGCGTGGTTGAAGATTGCGCTCAACTGATTATGAATCGTTTTCAGGTACGATTTGGAATAGGGCTTACCATCCTTGGGATCGCGGTAAGTCAGCAGTTCGTTCTGCCAAAGCATAATGTCTTTGGTGGTGATCTCACGCATACATTTTTCGCCGAAGTAAGGTATCAGCTTGGTGTCGATAATGTTGTCCTTCATTGACAGGGTACTCTCTTTGATCCGAGCACCCCGTTCTTCCCGATAGACCTGGACGAAATCTGCAAAAGACATATCCAGATCGCCGCTCTTACGGGCCAGAAAGTCTCGCTCATACTGCAGTGCTTCCCGCTTGGTTGCAAAACCTCTTTTGGTGACCCATTTGATTTTGCCACTCCAGTTTCTATGCTTGAATTTGACAGTCCAGGTGTTTCTGTCCTTTTCTTTATAAGCAGGCATATGCTCACCTCCTACGCGATACCGCCGTAGATCTTCTTTTCAAAATAGCTACGGCTGATGCGACCGGAAACGATGATATAACCTGCCGCTACCAGTTCATCGTTTAAGCGACGGATGATCTTGTAGGCCATAGGTACCGAAATACCCATATACTCTGCTACATCGTTGGCTGTCAAAAACCTTTGGTTTTCCATAGTGTTTCCTCCTAAATTTGATATAGAGAAAACAAAACACCGTGCAGGGCTGATAGCTCTACACGGTGCAGATCATAATATGATAGCCGGGAGTAACCTCGCAAAGATACACTTTCCCTCTTGCAAAAAAGATACAAAAAGGATATAATATCCCTGCGGTGCGGGGTAATCCCGTTGTGTAGGTGCCTAACTCACCTGCGCAGGTGTAGGAGAGCGCCAACTCTTCTGCACTGCCGTTGTTTTATTTTCTATCTGTATTATACAATATGCACATGCGCATATCAAGTGGAATTTTGCACAAATGTTTATCTGTATTTTTGTGCCAATTTATGCACATGTGCATATCTTTCTTTTTGTACGATGCTATGATATACTAATATTCGAGGTGAGAAGAATGTCCCCTACCGAAGCACAAATTCGCGCGCGCAAGAAATACCGCGAAAAGCAAGAGTATTTACAGACCCGGTTTTCTCCCGAAGAAAAGCTTGCCATTGCAGAACACGTAAATGCGACCAATGAATCGTTGAGTGATTTCATTCGCCGTGCGATTACAGAAACAATGGAACGCGACAAAGCGTCTGGAAAATATAAACTCAAATAATACCACAAATCTACTTATCGTCGCCGACAAAGATGGTAGGACGAACAGTTCTGGCAAATTAATTCAGTTCATCTGCACAATGATTCACCACGACGCGCAAATACGAACCCTGCATATTGCGAGGAATGTATTTGCGCTAGAAGTAATTATCCCAGCCAAGCCATAACCCGGCTTAGCTGGGATAATTTTATGCTGATGTCTTTTTAATCTACCTTAATTCAAGAGTTGCCGTCAGAGCAAAAACCTTGTTATCCGGTGCTTTTCCACCCTTTTGTGTCCACTTTTCGGGCAATCCCGAAGGTCATAAGTTCATTCGGCGCTACCTTGTCCACTGTCTGATATCCCCGTATGGGGCAAAACATGGGCAAAGGTTTCTGTCAATACCTACATCAAGATTACTGGTTTTGAAGAAGCCGCAGATAGTGGTTCGCCTCCCGCAGAACATGGTTGCCAGCAGCGGAAGGATCACGCTGCGTATTTTACATTGCTGGATACCTTGGGTTCCTGCCGCTTTGGAGTCCCGGAACAAAAGGGTCTGCACGAGGGATTCCTCAGTCAGTGTTTTGTTGTAAGCATTTCTGCTTGTGTCCAAAAGACGGCAGTATAAGGTGTATTGTACTTGTCCATGATCCGTCTGGCAATGAAGAAGGAGAAAAAGAGAGTCGCTGCGGAGTTGCAGCTCCACAGCGACCAGGGCTTTCAATATACATCCCAAGCATATTTTAAGCTAACTCAATCTTACGGGATAACACCGTCAATGTCAAGTAAAGGTAATCCTTATGACAATGCAATGGCAGGAAATTTCTTCTCAATACTGAAGACCGAATGTATTTACAGGCACAAGCCAAGGACATTCCGCGAAGCGAACGATCTAATTGACAGATACATTCATTTCTATAACCATGAGCGCATTCAAAATAAAACTGGAGTGGCGCCGCTAACGCTACGCCACTCCGCTTGAAACTAAATATTTCTACTCAGGTCCCCGTTTTTGACCTGCTCCAGCAAATCAATTACAAAGGGGTTGTAACGGTACATATATCCGATATGAAAAACTAAATTGTTCTTCTTTACAATAGAAATTAACTTTTCAAATTCATTTAAGTCAATTCCACCCGGTTTTTCCATA
>JAZURG010000086.1:0-8093 GCA_045606145.1 Faecousia sp. | reverse complement strand
TCAGCCTGACCGGACTGGTAATATCCCGGCTCCAGTCCGGCAAAGGAGAGCATCTGTGCCGGACCGTCAAATTTGTTGATATCACCGTACTCAGAGAGGATAACGGCTGCAGTCAACTCTCCAATACCTGGAATGGTGAGGATCGGTGGATTCAATCCGCGAATGCACTCAGAAATCTGTGCAGTGATCTCATCGATTTTGGCATCCAACTGGTTCTCTATATCAATGGTAATCTCCATCTGCTTGAGAAGGAAATCGTCGGATCTACCGACAGTATTCTTAGCCAAAGCCTTTAACTGAGCAAACTTTACCATGCTGAGTTTTCCACGTGACTTTTTCCGCAGAGCCTCATAAGATTTGGCGTTCATGTTGGCGATCTTCTCCGGACTTTGGTAATGAGCCAGTATGTACAGGGCCGTTCCGGAGAATCTTCCGTCAAAGAAGGGCTTAAACTCTGGAAATACCTTATCCAGGATGTTTGTAAGTTCCACAAGCTGTCTGGAATGCTGCCGAACCAAAGAATCCCGAAATCTTGTTAATGACTTTAACTGATCCATGTGATAGAATGACGGTGGATAGGGTTTGTACTCTACCGTCATGAGATATTGGGTTATGGATTGCGCGTCCAGGGAGTCGGTCTTCGTTTTTCTGAGGGATTTGCTGCGAACAAATTTCGAAATCAGAAGAGGATTGATCTCCATGAATGAGAAGTTGTTGGTTTCGAGGAACATCTTCAAGTTATGCCCATAATGACCGGTAGATTCAAACCCTATTTTCTTTTCACCGTCAAGGGCATTCAGAAGATCCCTGAATAACGAGAAGCCCTCGCAGTCGTTATTGAAAGACCACGAGGACGTGATGACATCGCCAAGCTCGTCAACGATGGCGCAGTCATGCTTAAATTTTGAAATGTCGATTCCTACAAAGTACATTGGTTTCCTCCTTTTTGAAATTTCGGCACTGCTGTTTGCCACAGAAAACTTGTCCATGGATTCACGCAAAAATGAAACGTCAAGCGTTAACTAACTGATTACCAATTCAGACAAGTCACTGTGGTTTGAGTCACCTCGAACCAGTCAAGCTGTAAAAGCATAGAAACAAATCCACAGTGCTTGTACTGATTATAACGCAGGTAGCTACTCCTGCGAAACAATCTTTTGAAGAGAGGAGAAATAATAAAACCACCCCTTTCGAGATGGTTTTTATTATACGTGAAGGAGAATGAATAACCAACTAATTAAAGAAAAACAGGATCTGACACACCTGTCTTGGTCTATTTATCGTAGATCTTCCGGCACTGCCGGCTCTTTCTTGAAATCTTATTCTACACTGGGTGGCAAGAAAATCTATTACAAGCTTTCAAATTTCGATAATGTTAATGGTGTTATCGGCCACGAGTGTGTTAACGAGTTAATTGTAGACCGGCTACTTACAATCCTTGGTGTTCCTCATTTGGCTTATCAGCTTATTCACGCTGATGTGCTGGTAGACGGCAAGATTCATGAAGTCTATCTATGTGCATCTGAAGATTATAAGGCTACAGGCGAAAGTAAGACTGCATTGGATGCCTATAAAAAAGCAGAGGGATCTGACAGTGAATCTGCCCTTGATTTTTGTATTCGCAACGGTTGGGAAAACTATATTTATCAAATGTTGGTTGTAGATTTCTTAATCTTAAATCGAGACCGCCATGGTGCAAATATCGAGGTGTTGAAGAATAACCGAAGAAGAACGATCCGTTTGGCACCGCTGTTTGATCATGGGTTATCCCTACTTTCGCGTTCCACTGCCGAGCAATTTGCTACATTCGATGTGATGCAGGACCGGATGTGTAACAATTACATTGGTTCCCGCTATACTTGGGAGAATCTAAAACTAATTCCCGCCAATAAACTCCCCAAACTGAATCGTTTGCGAGAAAGTGACCGGCAAATAATTATGGATGGATTGGACGGTGTTATTCCCCAGGTGTTGCAAGATAAAATCTGGAAAATGATTTGGAAGAGATGGTGTGCATATGAAGATTTTTGCCATTCGAGATGAATCCGTTGAAATTCAAAAAGATTTAGCATATCTTATCTACTATGAGATGGAAAAGCGGTTTTATATTGAACTGCCAGATGATGCAGATCCTTGGGAAACGCCTTTGCTGCTGGATTCCTTCGTGAAGAGGGGCGAAAAAACTGTGAATTCCTACTGGAGCCAACTTTGGGTACAGCAGCGGATTATTCCAACCGACAGGCAGAATTTGGGCGAAATCTTGAGAGATAATGGACTAAAAGAATATGATGAATTTCAATTGTTAATGCTGGCCATGGGCCGCTGCGCACAAGATGATTACTATCTCGTTCCTTTGAATGAGAACGATCTTCCTAAGGAAATAATCAAACGGTTTTCAGCCAGGATAGAAGATGTTCTTCCGCTGGATGATTACTGTCTTTTGGTATTCTTTCGAGATGGTACAGTGAAAAAATGTGACTTAAAAGCACATTTTGAAAAGACAAGCACATTCCGTATTCTGCTGAAAAAACCAGAGTATTTTAAGTCGGTGCAAATGATGACTGGGGGGTATGGTGTCGCATGGGATATCAATTTGGCAGTTGCAGATAGTATGCTCTATCGGATTGGTAAAAAAGTACCCTTGACAGTGTCCGATTTTAGAAACTTTGTGGTACAGCGTGTAATTAATGCTTCAGAGGCGGCAGAGTTTTTAAATTGTTCTCGCCAAAATTTGTTGGACCTGACTAAGCGTGGGAAATTGCATCCTATCAAGTCTTCCGAAAAAAATACATTGTATTTGAAGAGCGAAGTCTTGAAACGAAAATGGCAGTGACATATTCCTCGGAATTCAGGGAAGTGTGTCATGTGCGCGTTTCTAAATATGCTTCAAGTTCGTCAATCCAGGAACAGGTGTTGTTAGCAAATCTCCGAAACTTGCCATCCCGATATTCCGCAACCTTTACAAAATCCTCCTCGTTGTCATAGAACTCGGCTTCAACGCAATATGGCAGGATTTTGGACACTGCGTCCCAGCGGTTTTGAAAGCGTCTGATGACATATTCTTGCGGAATGTTGTGACCGCCTTCTCTGACGCGGTTTTCAATTCGCCGAAGGCTTTCTTCCACGGTATCCAGGCCAATGTAAATCAGGTGAACGGTGTATCCTTGTTCCAATGCTTTTTTCGCCGTGGCGTTTGTTTTGTAGCCGGAGAGCGTGGTTTCCTGCAGAAAGGATACCCTTTTGCGAAGACATTTGCGGATCTTTTTGAGTGCAGCCTTGCCTCCGGTGAGCGGATCTCCGCCCAAGTCGGCAGTAATTTGATCCGCATCGATTATTTCGCCGGAGCTGGGGTGCAATTCCTTGTGTGTACGAATGAAAGTCGATTTTCCGACACCGTTCACACCGCCGACGATGGTATACTTTAATTCCAACGCTTCATATTCCTTTCTGAATTCCGGATTCTTCAGTTGTTCTTCCAGAAAATCTCTGAAGTTCATGGTTCGCTCCTTTCTTATCTATGCCGTTCCCGATTTTTACCGGGAACGGCTGTCTTACTTAGATGCATGGACAGGGTCATATGTGGTAATTAGAACTTTGCTCCTTTACAGATTCGTACAGCTGGATAACCGCATGGACGAACTCATCTTCGGTAGCCACGATGTGATATGGGGCATATTCCAAATAGGCTTGGGGTCTGCTGATCGTAATCAGCTCCACTGTGCAAAAGCCAATCATCCCGATTAGCTTTTGCTTTAGCGTCACCAACGGCCGACCGTATCGTAACAAGTCCTACTTACCGGAGCTGCGGGTTATCGATAGTGGTATTTTCAAAGGTTACGTGACCATTAACCCCAGATGGGCTGCGTTCAAGGAAGCAGAATACTACCAGGCATCCCAGAGCGTGTATCCGAAGGTAACAGATGGTGATTTGGAGGAATTGGTAGATGCACCGGATGAGTTTGAACTGAAGGTAGAAAAAGGCGATTTCGACCTTCGAGGCTTTGAAATCACCAGATCGGAGTTCTTTGATTCTAATCGAAGACCCGCTATCTCTTTCTCAGACCGTAGGATCAAATTTAATGCGCCCTGTGTCCGGAAGTTTGCCCCCAGCACATACGCTGAATTGCTCATCAATCCCATTGAACGCAAATTGGCAATCCGGCCATCAGATAAATCTAACCGAAGTTCTGTGATTATCTCAAAGCTTTCCAATAAACGTTATACTCCCCGCGAAGTTCCTGCGGCTGCGTTCTATGACACGATCTTCTCTATTTTCGAATGGAATAAGGACTACAAGTATCGCATTATCGGATCGCTCTATGAGCAGGATGGGGAGTTGGCATATATCTTTGATGCAGCGGACTCGGAAGCTTTTGTACAGTCCTTCATGCTTCCCGCCCCAGAGACAGCAGGAGAGGATGCATCAGATCTCTTACCAGTAACACCTTCTGGAAAGCGAATTCGAGCCATCCCGGAGGAATGGACAAATACCTTCGGTAAGGATTTCTATGAACACGAACTGTCCCTGGCAGCATTGGAATCCCAGAGCGAACAGGATTGGAAGCTTCGCCTGGAGGGCCGCCTCTTTGAAACTGGCCGCAAAATCAATGTGACCGGCTTCGATGAGCTGCGGTCCTATATTAAAGCAGAACTGAGTGGACTCACTCTTCAGGAGGTAATAACATGAACGAATTGGATCAGCAGTCCTTTTCTTACAATGCAGTAGCAGCGCCCATAGAGGATGCTACAACGCTCAGTACGCCAGTGCTGGGCAAAAATGACGAGCTCCTGGAGTTTGATCATACATTTTCCTTTGAGGATTTTCAGGTGGTGCGAAGAGAATTCTTCGCCCACATGAGTGAGCCATCAATCACCTTTAATAACTACAAGTTCTATGTGAACAGTGCTTGCTTGAAGAAATTCCCCAATGCCATGTACGTTCAGGTGCTTATTGATAGGGAAAGTAAAATCCTAGCGTTGAAGCCTTGCCAGGAGATGACCAGAGATTCCTTTCAGTGGTGCCGGATTGTCAAAGGAAAGCGAGAGCCTCGCCAAACTACCTGCCAGATCTTCTGTCTAAAGGTTGCTTCGTTGATGAAATGGAATCCTCTGTACCGATATAAGATCCTGGGCAAGCTCATCCACGCAAACGGTGAATATTTAATTGCCTTCGACCTCACCGCGACGGAGGTGTACAAGAAGACCATCACAGACGATGAGAAGCTGGTAACTTCAAAAACACCTATGTTCCCAGCCGACTGGAAGGATCAGTTCGGTATGTCCTTCTATGAGCACCAGCAATCTTTGAAAATTAGCACGTTCGATGGATATGCGGTGTATGCCATCAAGAATAAAGCAAAAGGGAGACAAGCATCCACAACGCTGCCCGGGGAGGTAGAGTGATGGAAGATAACGAACTGCTCACTACCCAAATATCCATCGATCTGAAGAAATACCGGATCCGTGTTCATAAGGAATCGCTCCATATGATTGGGGACCCGGCCTATATCCAGTTCCTGGTTAGTGTGGATAAATCTATGCTCGCAATCCGTGGTGTAGATAATGACTCCAGTGGTTCAGCTGCGATCCGGGTGAACCTTCCCAAACTGAGATCCGACTTCTCCTACGAGATCTATAGCACGTCCTTGGTGGATAAGCTTGCAAAAGCATTTGGGTGCTTCGAACCAAACTGCACTTACCGTCTGACAGGAAAAGTCCTTACCGAGGAACGAGCCGTGGTGTTCTCGGTCAGTACGTTGCAAAAAGTAGATACAGAGAGGCCTACCTATGAGTGAAAAAGCTGTATACAAACTGAAGATAAACATGGAGTTTAAGAATCTGATCAGGCCCCTTCAGAAAAAGGAGTTCCTGCAGCTGGAAGCTAACATTTTATCCGATGGTTGCCGGGATCCCATTGTTACGTGGAAAGGCTTTATCGTAGATGGTCATAACAGATATGAGATCTGTACGGAGCATCAGATTCCCTTTGAGATCCTGGAAATGGACTTCGAATGTAAAGAAGCCGCCATTGCATGGATTTGTGCGAATCAGTTGGGGCGTAGAAATATCACAGAGGAAACCCGGAAGTTCTTGATTGGTATGCAATACGAGACGGAGAAGGTAATTGCCTCCCGTAGAAATGCTCAAGGCACAAACCAATACAGCTTGCCGGGGCAGGGAACGAGAAAACTAACAGATGCGGAAAGACAAGCCGCCTCTGGTCACCTAACCGCTCAAAAGATTGCTGACGAGAATCATATCTCTCAGGGTACCGTCCAGAAGTATGCCATGTATACCAGGGCACTGGAGGAAATCGGAAAGACATGTCCCTCACTGGTGCCCAAAATCCTATCAGGAAGATATAAAATATCCCACAAAAATCTGCTTGAACTATCCCGCATGAGTCCGGAGGAAATGAAGAAAGTGGTCCGAAAGATCGAGGTCACGCAGCAACCCTTTGTGAAATACAGCACAACCCGGCAAGAGGTACAGCGCTCAGTTGGCCAATTTGGTCGGGTTCTCAACACAGGGCCATCCGTAAAAGATATGCCCGCCTTCGATCCGGATGCTGAGATAACCGGTCTGACGCTGACGATCCCATCCTGGGCCAGCTCCATCGATAGAACTAGGAGCAAAGCTGATTTGAGTATCGTGTCAGATCGGGCTAGGGACCGTTTGGCGGAAGCTCTCACAGAGCTGCAGGGAAAAGTTAGCGAGATGCTGACCGCCCTGAAGGAGGAATAAATGGACGATCTGAGTTTTTATGTCCCGAACGTGCACTTTGAACAGATCCCGATCAAGAACCTGGTTTCCAACCAGGATTATCAAAGAAACCTGTCTCAGGCACATATCGAGCGCGCTGTGCGATCACAGGTGATCTCCATCTGTGCCAAACTTGAAATAATGCTACTGGTAGACATGGGGTGCTGCTCATCAGTATTTTGCCGAAGCATCTCCAGTAATTTTAGCAATTTGATTTTCCGGAAATTCTCTCTTGCCATGAGATCATCCTCCAACTAATTCTGCAGGGTATACTTATACAAGCTACATTATACAACTGGCGGTTTGAAATTGCAACAATTAGCTGTCGTGATAACACGACAGCTGACTGATTTGCGGAGATTGCCTCGAATCGAATAAAGTTTCTGCTCGATGGAATTCCGTTGGAAATGATTAGAAGCATTATCTGCGAGAACAAAACTGTCGTGAAAATACGACAGTTTTGCTCTCGCAAGAGAAAATCCCGGAGAATAACTTGACGACTCAAAATCAAACCGCTATAATGTTTATCACTAAGTGAAACAAGTGTTTCAGATAGAAAGAAGGTATGTGAATGCGAAGCAAGAACCAGGAACACTTCACGCTTCTTGAAAGCTTTATTGATGCCTACATTGATCGCCAGGGCGTATCCCCATCCACTCGGGAGATCGCCGCCGGAACGGGACTCTCGCCCTCGACGGTATCTCGCTATCTTTCATATATGCGGGATAATGGAATGATCGATTATGTAGGACAACGCAACATCATCACACAACGAAAACGCATGACATCTATTGGCTCCAATAAAGTCCCATTATTGGGAGCGGTGTCTTGCGGTATTCCGAAATTTGCAGAGGGAAATATCGAGGAATACGTGCAACTGCCAACAGCCATCTTTGGGAAGGGAGACTTTTTCCTTCTCAGAGCTTCCGGAGATTCTATGATTGAAGCTGGAATTGATGATGGGGATCTTGTCTTGGTCCGGCATCAGGACCATGCAGATCCAGGTCAGATTGTAGTTGCATTAATTGGTGAGGATGAAGCAACCCTAAAGCGTTTTTACCCTGAGCCTAGCAAAGGCATCATTCGACTGCACCCTGAGAACAGAGCCTTAGATGATATTATCGTGGAGAACTGTGTGGTTCAAGGTGTTGCAGTGCATGTGATGAAGACCTTAGCATAAATTCAGGATCTTTAATGAAGGTGCAGGCTATCCCTTTCCTGTGCCTATGCGTATTGAGTTAGATTATTTGAGATGTGAATGAGTACGAAGGGAGCATTACCATGTGCAGAAGAAAATCTAGTGCGATGCAGTCAATTGAGGTGTTGTGTGC
>JAZURG010000085.1:0-3194 GCA_045606145.1 Faecousia sp. | reverse complement strand
ACCCTTTGAACTGGCAGTTTGGAAGGTTGCTACAGTTCAATACAATTACCATGTAAGCGTTGACAGGATGAACTATTCCGTCCCTTACGAATACATAAAGCAGCAGGTAGATGTCCGCCTGACACGCAGTGCTGTAGAAGTATTCTTTGGTGGAACCCGGATCGCATCCCATCCCCGGCTGCTCGGCCGCCCTAATCAGTATAGCACAAATGAGAGCCATATGCCGCCGGAACACCAAGAATATTTACAGTGGAACGGAGAGCGTTTTCTCCGCTGGGCAAGACAGGTCGGCCCCAACACCTCCGCTGTTGTAAAGCTGTTTCTGTCCGCATATAAAGTGGAACAGCAGGGCTACAAGTCCTGCATGGCGCTGCTAAAATCCGCAGATAAATATTCCTCCGCCAGACTGGAAGCGGCCTGTAAAAAGGCCCTGGCATTCACACCGGCTCCCAGTCTGAAAAGTATCCAATCCATTCTGAAATCCGGTCAGGACAAGCTGCTGGATGAAGATGATACACCAACCACGACCAAAGCATCTCAATCCAGCTTCACCCGTGGTGCCGGATATTACAGGAGGGATAAATAATGCTGACCAACGAAACAATTTCCAAACTGCAGGATATGCGCCTGAGTGTCATGGCCAGACAGTTCAAGGAACAGATAGATGATCCGCAGTTTGCTTCCATGTCCTTTGAGGACAGATTCAGTATTCTGGTAGATGCGGAATGGTCCACCAGAAAGAGTAACCACTTAAAGAGCCTCATAAAGAACGCGGGTTATGCCATTCCTGGAGCCAGCGTTGAGGATATTGAATATCTGCCTGACCGAAAGCTGGACAAGTCTCAGATCCTGCGCCTGGCGTCCTGTGCCTACATTCAGGAAGCACACAATGTCATCCTGCTTGGAGCTACCGGCGCAGGTAAAACATATCTAGCCTGCGCACTGGGTATGGCAGCAAACCGGAACTTCTACAACACGAAGTACATCCGTCTGCCGGATCTGCTGGTGGAGATTGCCATGGCCCGGGGCGACGGAACATACCGGGAGTACATGAAGAAGCTGAAGAAAACGAAGCTTCTGATTCTGGATGAATGGCTTCTGTATCCGCTGAAAGAAAGCGAAGCGCGGGATGTGCTGGAGCTGGTGGAGGCCAGAGCCAAAACGGCCTCGACCATCTTCTGCTCTCAGTTTGATGTGCCTGGCTGGCATGAGAATCTTTATGATCCGACCCTAGCAGATGCCATCTGCGACCGGATTGTCTATGACTCCTATATCATCCGGATTGAAGGCGACACGATGAGAAAACGCAAGGGTATTATGGACTAAGCAAAACGGCGTGGGGACTGCCATCATGCCGGTCTCCACGCCAATTTTTCCAACTGTCGGTCTATCGGAAGGGGTGTCTGTTTTCAGCGGTCAAGGTGTCGGACTTCAGCGGTCTAGCTGTCGTTCCGCGACGGCGTACGCACCGAATCCTTACGCCGAACAATTTTAAAATCGTTGTCATAATGAACACAAAAGATGAAGCTGTTGTCAACAAAGAATACACCGATAGTTAAAGCAAATACAGAGCCGCCCCCAGAGGGGCGGCTCTCAGACTGTCGAAAAAGCTCAGCAATGCTGGGCTTTTTCCATTTTGTATGATATAATAGTTCCGGGTGATGCAAGGTGCTGGAACGCGGAAAAATGGAACGAGGAATCTTTGAGATTGTAGACACCGAAAGTCTGGTGCCTGCGGAACATTTGCTGCGCAAAATTGATGCAGCAGTAGATTTCAATAAGATTTACGATATGGTAGAACCGTTGTATTGTGCAGACAATGGCCGTCCCAGTGTGGATCCGGTTGTGCTGTTCAAGATGGTTGTCATTCAGCATCTGTATGGTCTTGGGTCCCTGCGCCGGACAGCAGAGGAAGTGTCTTTCAATGTGGCATATCGTTGGTTCCTTGGTTATCGTTTACAGGAAGACACGCCCCATTTCTCTACCATCAGCTATAACTTCCGTCATCGGTTTACTTCTGAGACAGTAGACCAGATTTTCGGCTGGATTCTCATGGAAATGGTAGACGCAGGCTATGTGGCTCCCGGAGTCGTATTTGTAGACGGTACCCATATCAAGGCAAATGCCAACACCAAGAAGGTTGTAAAGAAAGAAGTGCCCGTTGCAGCCAAACGGTACGCAGAAGAACTTATGGAAGAAGTCAACGCAGACCGTGAAGCTCATGGAAAGAATCCTTTTGAGGATGATTCCAACGATGATGATAACAACAGCGAACCTCCCAATCCTCCCAAGAAGAAACGGGATAACACCTCCAGGAAGAAGTTAAAGAAGCGCAAGAAGGAAGCTAAGAAGAAAACTGTCACAGTCAGCACCATCGACCCTGACTGCGGTCTGTTCGTAAAAGGTGACCACAAGAAGCAGCTGGCCTATGAAGCACATACTGCCTGCGATGTTCACGGTGTGGTTCTGGCAGTGGAAGTTACTCCCGGCAATGTACATGACAGTGTTCCCTTTGACGATGTATATGACAAGGTAGTTGAGCAGTTCCCGGATGTTCATGCTTTTGTAGCGGACAGTGCATATAAGACCCCTCATATCTGCAAGAAAGTATTCTCTGACAACAGAGTTTTATCCACAGCCTATAAGCGGCCTCAGACAAAGAGCGGACATGAATGGTGGAAATATGTATATGACGAGCATTTTGACTGCATCATCTGCCCGGAATACCAGGTGCTGAACTACAGCACCACCAACCGGGATGGATACCGGGAATACAAGAGTGATCCAAAGATTTGCGCCAACTGTCCCACCAGACATCTTTGCACAAAGGACAAGGATTGCATTAAGACCGTTACCCGGCACATCTGGAGTGACTACGTGGAAATGGCAGAGGAGGCTCGCTACACACCGATCTACCAACGGATGTACAAGGCGAGAAAAGAAACGATAGAGCGTGTCTTTGCGGATGCCAAAGAGAAACATGGGATGCGTTATACCAGATACACAGGCTTGGCTCAGGTTACGAACTGGGTGAAGCTTGCTTTTGCTGCCATGAATCTGAAAAAGCTTGCTAAATGGAGCTGGAAAGATACCCATTCCGGCTTTATTTCCTCTATTATTTCAATTATTTTTCCCCAATTTGCACTTAACCCCTGCCTTGCTTGACGCAAAACAGGGGTTTTTCTACGGTCTGA